>JASFRI010000243.1:0-6461 GCA_050115015.1 Acidobacteriota bacterium | reverse complement strand
GGTATCCAGGGCGCTCGTCGTCGACTCGGCCCGCTTGGAACGGCGCCCCCGTCGGAATGGCGACATGACTTCCGGCACGGGACACTAGTGTCTGCGGTGGGCGGCAGGTCGGAGCGGGTCACGGAGAACGAGGAGGAGACCGCCGCCGTCGGCCGGGCGCTGGCGGCGTCGCTCCGCCCGGGCGACGTCGTCCGGCTGGAAGGAGAGCTCGGCGCCGGCAAGACCTGCTTCGCCCGGGGGCTCGCGGAGGGTCTGGGCGCCGATCCCCGGCAGGTTCACTCCCCGTCCTTCTCCCTCGTCCACGTCTACCGGGATCCCGACGGGGAAGCCGTGCTGTACCACGTCGACCTGTACCGGATCGCCGGCGAGGCCGACCTGCGGGAGATCGGACTCGAGGAGATCCTGGCCGGCGAGGTTCCCGTGGCGGTGGAATGGCCGGAACGCCTCGGAGAGGGGCGCTTCGCCGCCGCCCCTGGCGATGTCATCGTGCGCATCGAGCTCCTCAAGGGGTCGCGCCGCCGGCTGCACCTTCTCGCCGTCGGGTAGCCGCGCCCTCGGGTGCCGGCGCCGGTCGGCCGCACCCAGCGCCTGCGCCATGGCGTCCCCGGCGACCCCCTAGCCCGTATGATTCATGAGGGGCAGGCCCCAGAGACTCCTCGGGAACGCCCGACCTGCGTTGGCCGGCCTTGACGCGTGTCTCACCCGCTTGCGGCCTTCCGCCTTGGTCGGCCATTCCCGAGGCGCTCTGACATCCTGCAGACTCTCGTTCTTCGTCGTTTTCCAAAGGTCTTCCGGACTGGCGCCCGAATCGAGACGGGTCGACTGCCCCTCATGAATCATGCGGGCTAGAAGTGGAACGCCACGCTCAGCTGCCACCGTCGCCCGAACCGCCGCGTCGCCTCCAGCCCCAGCAGCTGTGTCGGCTCCTCGGTGTCCACGGTCGCGTCGTCCGAGGACAGCAGGTTGACCACCTCGACCCCGAAGCCCCCGTCCACGCGCCCGAACCGGAACGACTTCTGGTAGGAAACGTTGACGGTCCAGAACGCCTCGTTCCGCTGGTCGTTCCGCTGCCCGGTGGGGTAGGTGGTCCGGAAGTAGAAGGAGTGGAAGAAGTCTGCCGAGTCCCGCTCCCGGATGATGGAGTACGGCGTGCCCGAGGCCCACAGCACCGAGCAGCCGACCCGCTGGGCCCGCGGAAGGAGCATGACGGCGCTGAACTTCACCTGGTGCGTCTGATCGTAGGCGAGGGGCCCGTACTCGTCGTCGACGGTCCCCGGGTCGTTTCCCAGGCTGGACAGGAACTCCTCGGCGTTTCCCTCGGCGCGGGACCAGACGTACGACGAGGTCATCTGCCAGCGGCGGCTCAGGCGGCGGGTCACCGCGAGCTGGTACGAAATGTAGTCCGATTCGTTGAAGTTCCCGACCCGCAGCACCTGGTTGAAGAACGGGTTCCTCGCGATCAGGTCCGCCTGGCCGTCCGGGAAGTCCTCGAGCACGCAGATCCCCGGCCCCAGCGGCGGGTCCTCGAAGCACCTCACGGGATCGATGGACTGCCCCGGCGGGGACACGGTCCGCATCCGGACCTTGCCGCGATAGTCGTCGGGCACGCCGTCGCGGTTCTCGTCCACGGTGTAGTGGTTGAAGTCCTGGTCCTGGAGCTGTTGCCGGCCCTTCCGGCGGATGTAGGTCAGGCCCAGGACCCACTCGGGCGCCAGCTCCCGCTCGAAGCCGATGGTCAGCTCGTCGGTGAAGGGGGTCTGGAGGTCCCGGTCGATCTGGATGATCGAGAACCGGCCGATGTGCGAGAGCCGGGCATTGGTACCTTCCACGCGATCCGTGGCCAGGTACGCCTCCGTGATCGGGTCGGGTCCCAGCTCCGGGACGAGGGTGGCCAGGAAGAGGCGGTCGTAGTAACGGCCCCAGGAGGCGAAGATCTTCGTGCGGTTGTCCGACCAGGGATCCCAGGCGACGCTGAACCGGGGCGCGACGTTGTCGTTCACGATGTCGAAGGTCTCCGCCTGGCGTTCCACCCCCGGCAGCCCCCGGGTGGGGTCCAGGGCATAGAGGTTGTCGAAGGGGGCCGCCCTGCCGTCCGCCTGGTGCCGCGAGAAGACCGACAGCAGGTCGTAGACGTCGTCGGAGGTCCGATCGCACCAGGGGTGCTCGGAGGTCCCGTCGGCCAGCCCGTCCGGGACCTCCAGGTAGGTGTCCAGGGGATTGTCGGGATCCGCCACGCCGTCGAAGTCCCCGTCGTAGAGCGTGAGGAAGTCGTCGGCGATGCCGTCCGGGGTGCCGTCCCCCAGCACGTCGCCGTCCACGTCGTACGGCGTGCAGTGCTGCGAGTCCAGCCCGTCTCCGTTGAGATCGTAGACGATGGCGGGGTTCAGGAAGGCGTCGACGAAGTCCACGGTTCCCGGGTCGCGTCCCGCCCCCCGGGCGTAGAGCTCCAGGAACGCGGCGGCCTCGGCCTGGGGATCGAACAGGTCCCACCCGTAGGCGGTGGCCACCTCCCGGTCGTAGCGCAGGCCCAGGTTGAAGGTCAGGTTCGGCAGCGGCCGGTAGGAGTCCTGGAGGTAGGCGCCATAGGCGGTCTTCTCCGCCGTCCGGCTGATGGTGTCGGGCGTGGCGGTCTCGATGTTGATCGACCCGATGATCACCGGCAGCTCGGTGGGATCCTCCGGGAGCTCGCCGATGTCCGGGTCCCCCGGGTCGCAGTGGAACGGCCCGGCGGTGCCGTAGTTCGGGCTCGTCGGGTCGTCCCACCCCTCCGGAGGCGGGGTGCACACGATGAAGTCCTCGAAGCGGACCGGCCGCACTGTCACCGTGTCGTCGAAGCTCTCGCCCCCGATCTCGAGTCCCATCTTGAGGCTGTGGCTCCCGCCGCGGGCGTCGAGGAAGTAGGACAGGTCTCCCCGGACGGAATCCCGCAGACGCTGATCCTCCGACGTCTGGTAATAGGGCCCCGTGGTGATCCCCTGCCGCAGATCGACCTTGTAGGTGTCGGCGGCCAGGGGGCTGCAGCGCCCGAGCGGGTCCGTCAGGCAGGGCTCCGGCGCGGTCACGGGATCCAGATCGTAGCCGACGTCCATCCGGGAGGCGGTCATCTCCAGCAGCAGGTTCGCCGAGGCGTTCCAGCCCCACCGCGCGGTGCCGATATAGCCGTGGCGGGACAGCGAGTAGTCCGAGGCCGCCGCGGTCCGCGTGTCCAGGCCCAGGCCGGTGAAGGTGCGGGGATCGTGATTCACCTGAAACGAGAGCCGGTGCTCGGGCCGGACCTGCCAGGTCAGCTTCGCGAAGTTGTTCCAGCCGGTCTCTGTCAGGGCCACGGGCTTGCTCAGGGTATTGACCGGACTCTCGAGCTGGAGGTACTCGATGGCCGCGAAGTACCAGAGGCGATCCTTGACGATGGGGCCGCCCACGGTCAGGAATGGGCGCACGTCCCGGAACCCGTCCAGCCCCGCGAACAGGTTCTCGTCGCTCACGTCGTTGTTGTTGGCGCCGTCGTTGTCGAACAGGTCCGAGCGGTAGAAGAACTTGAACGACCCCTCGAACTCGTTGCCGCCGGACTTCGTGATCACGTTCGCGAAGCCTCCCTGCGCCTGGCCGAACTCCGCCGAGGCGCCGCTCGTGATGATCTCGATCTCGGCGATCGACTCGAGGTTCAGCCCCTGGCCGAAGGTGCCGCTGAACGGGTCCGTGACGTTCGCCCCGTCCAGACGGGTCTGGAAGCCGGTCTCCCGGGCACCGTTCACGTTCGGGTTGCCGTCGCCGTCCACGTCGGTCACCCCGGGGGCGAGGGTCAGCACGTCCTGGTACGTCCGTCCCAGGATCGGCAGCCCCTCCAGGAACTCGCTGTTGAACACCGTGGAGGTCTTCACGCTGGCCGTGTCGATGACGTCCCCCCTGGCGCTCACCACGACGCTCTCGGTGGCCTCGGAGGCGGGAAGCAGCGAGACATCCTGGTTGGTCGTCCGCCCCGGGTCGACGTCGATGGGCGAGAGCTCCACCGTCGCGAAGCCCGCGAGCTCGGCGGTGATGACATAGTCGGACGCCGGTAGGAGGGTGGAGAAGCGGTACTGACCGTTTTCGCCGCTGACCACCTGGACGGGGGCCATGCCCATGGAGGGACTGCGGGCCGTGAGGACGGCCCCGGGAAGCGGATTCCCGTCCTGGTCCAGGACCCGCCCCGCCACCCCGCCGCGGGTGGCGGTCTGTCCCCACGCGGCAAACGACGCCAGCAGGACGAGGAGGCAGCACCGGATCCGGCGCGCGCGCTCTGGGAAGGACTCGTTCATGGCGGTGGCCGTTCGTTCGCTCTATAGCACGCCGCCGCCGGTGGGTGCAACTTCGTGTCAGGGCTCCATCTGGTAGTTGGGCGCCTCCTTCGTGATGATCACGTCGTGGGCGTGGCTCTCCTTCAGGCTCGCCTGGGTGATCCGCACGAATCGCGCCTTCCTCTGGAAGGTCGGGATGTCGGGGCAGCCGCAGTAGCCCATCCCCGCCCGCAGGCCACCCACGAGCTGCGACACCAGCGCCGACAGGCTCCCCTTGTAGGGCACCCGGCCCTCGATCCCCTCCGGGACGAGCTTCGACTCCTCGACACCGATCTCCTGGAAGTAGCGGTCCCGGCTGCCCTGCCGCATGGCCCCGAGGCTCCCCATCCCCCGGTACGACTTGAAGGTGCGCCCCTGGTAGAGAATGGTCTCCCCGGGCGCCTCCTCCGTCCCGGCGAACAGGCTGCCGATCATCACCGTGTCGGCGCCGGCGGCGATCGCCTTGGCGACGTCCCCGGAGAACTTGACCCCGCCGTCGGCGATGACCGGAATGCCCTTCTCCCGGGCCGGCCTGGCGGATTCCTGGATCGCCGTCAGCTGCGGCATCCCGGCGCCGGTCACCACCCGGGTCGTGCAGATCGACCCCGGCCCCATCCCTACCTTCACGGCGTCCACGCCGCGCTCGATCAGCGCCTTCGCCCCCGCCTCGGTGGCGACGTTGCCGGCCACGAGATCGAGCTCCGGATGCCGCTCCCGCAACCGGGCGACGGTCTCCAGTACGGCGGTGCTGTGCCCGTGGGCGGTATCGATCACCAGCACGTCCACGTGCGCCGCCACCAGCGCCGCCGCGCGCTCCAGCGCATCCGCTCCCACGCCGACCGCCGCCCCCACCCGCAGGCGGCCGAGGCCGTCCTTGCTGGCCCGCGGGAACTTGATCATCTTCTGGATGTCCTTGACCGTGATCAGCCCCTTGAGCTTGTAGGCATCGTCCACCACCAGCAGCTTCTCGATGCGATGCCTGTGGAGCAGCGCCTTGGCCTGCTCGAGGGTCGTCCCCTCCGGAACCGTCACGAGGTCCTTGCGGGTCATCAGCTCGTCGACCCGCACGTCCGTGCGCTCCTCGAACCGCAGGTCCCGGTTCGTCAGGATCCCCAGGAGCTTGCCCCCCTCGTCGGTCACCGGCACCCCGCTGATCCGGTAGCGGCTCATCAGGGAGAGCGCCTCCGCGATGGGACGCTCCGGGCCCACGGTGATCGGGTTGACGATCATCCCGCTCTCGGAGCGCTTCACCTGATCCACCTCCGCCGCTTGCTCGTCGATGGAGAGGTTGCGGTGGATCACGCCGAGGCCCCCTTCCTGGGCGATGGCAATCGCCAGGCGGGACTCCGTCACCGTGTCCATGGACGCGCTCAGCAGGGGGATGTTCAGGCGGATGTTGCGGGTCACCTGCGTGGAGACGTCGACCTGGTAGGGCACGACCTCCGAGTGGTCGGGGACGAGCAGCACGTCGTCGAAGGTCAGGGCCTCGGGGATGGTTCTCTGGCTCATCGCTCCTCCAGGCCGGCGCCGCAGCCGGGGCAGAAGCGTCCGCCCGGGGTCAGCACCGTGTTGCACTGCGGGCACCTGCCCGGCGCGGCCAGGGCCGCACCGCAGTTCGTGCAGAACCGCGCTCCCGGGGCCGTCGGCGCGCTGCAGGCGCCGCAGGCCGCCGCCGCCACGCGGGCGCCGCAGGCCCCGCAGAACCTCGCGCCGGCGGGCAGCGCCGCGCGACACGTGCCGCACTGCCCGGCCGCCGCGGCGGGCTGCGAGCCGGCGCCGGGGCCTCCCGCCATGGCGTCGCGGATCAGGGAGGGCATCATCATCCCCATCCCGGCACCGAGCCCGAGGCCCATGCCGCCGCCGGCCCCGGCCCCGCCCTCGCCGGCACCCTCCGCCGCGTCGCCTACCGCCCGGGCGGCCTTGAAGCGCATGTAGCGGCCCATGTCCCCCAGGGCCCCCATGCCCGCGCGCTCGTCGATGCGCTGCTGGACCTCCTCCGGTGGCGTGATCGAGTTGATGAAGAAGTCCACGAGATCGAGGCCGTACTTCGCGAAATCGTCGGCGACCCGCCCCTTGAGAGCCTCGGCCAGCTCATCATAGTAGCGTGGCAGGTCCAGGATCGTCCGGACGGTCTCGCCGAGGACGTCG
>JASFRI010000242.1:0-6534 GCA_050115015.1 Acidobacteriota bacterium | reverse complement strand
GCGCTCGAGCGCGCCGTCGCGGTAATGCACCGCGATCGACAGGCCGTCGACCTTGAGCTCGGCGGTGTAGCGGACCAACTCCAGGTCCAGCAACCGCCTGAGGCGGGCGTCGAACTCGATCAGCTCCTCGGCGCTGTATGCGTTGTCGAGGGAGAGCATCGGCTTGCGATGGGTGAAGCTCTCCAGGTCCACGGCGGGGCGTCCGCCGATCTGACGCGTGGGGGAGTCGGCGGACCCCAGCTCGGGGAAGCGGGCCTCGAGATCCCGGAGCTCCCGCTCCAGGGCGTCGTACTCGGCGTCGGTGATCTCGGGCTCGTTGTCCTCGTAGTACCGGACGCGGTGGTGCTCGATCTCCCGGCGCAGGTCGGCGGCACGCCGGCGGGCCGCCGCCAGCGAGCCGGTCTTCGGGGTGCGCTTGGCCATGGGGGGCGCCGGTCAGCCGATCTGCTGCGCCCCGGCCCCGGCGCGTACCACCAGCCCCGCCACCAGGAAGGCCCACAGGATGCGCCCGATCTCGAAGTCGTTGAGCGGAGACCAGCGGCAGAGCTCCCGGACGGTGGTGGGCTGCTCGAGGCTGATCAGCAGCGACAGCTCGTCCTCGTTGAGCTTCATCCGGGCGGCACGTCGGTCGACGTCCGGCGGCTGCCGGTATGGCACGTCGATGCCCCCCAGGGCCTCCTGGATGCGGTACCAGGAGCGCACTCGCCGGATGCCCTCCATGAGAACGTGCTCCGTGTGGACGTTGAGGGTGATCACCTCGCTGGTGGGCAGATCCCCCAGGCGGAGCTGGTACTCCCCCTCGGTCCACTCGAAGATGCCGTAGAGGATCTCCTGGACCTGGTCGATGACCCCCTGGACGAGCTCCTCGGGACGGAGCCAGCCCGCGTCCACCAGGGCCTTGCCCAGGCGGATCCCCTGCTGGAGGGACTTCTCCGTCGCCTCGGCGAGGTGCTCGATCCCGATCTTCCCGGCCCGCAGCAGCACCTGCCCCAGGCGATCGTCCCGGTCGTTCGAGGTGGCGAAGACCAGGCGGCCGTCCTTGATGTAGACGGTCTTCTCGCGCTCTCCCCGGCGAAGCCGGAGCACGCCGGTCTCGCGGGTCGAGCAGGCGCTGTAGATGAGGTGGGGCACCGCGATCGCGTCGATGCTCCCCTCCAGGTCGAAGCTCATCGTCGTCCAGCCTCCGGTCTAGAGGACCGATTCCTCGTCCAGGCCCTGTTCCGTCACCCCCGGAGTCCGCGTCCGCAGGTTCTGGATCTCCGACTCCAGCCGCCGGATGCGGCCCCGGAGCTGGTGGTTCTGGATGCGGAGGCGCGTGCCCTCGATGATGCCGATGACGCTCGCGAAGAGCACCCCGAGGATCATCGAGACGAGAACGACCAGCGAGAGGGGGTATTCCTCGACGGGGTCGATGAAGAAGAGGTCCACCATCACCTGCTGGGAGCTGTTGCTTACCACGAACAGCAGCACCGCGGTGAGGCCCAGCGTCAGCATGATCGCGATGGCCACGCGCATGGTTCGTCTCCTCGTGCCCGATCCTATCGCGGATCCACCCTCTATGGATACAGCCCCAGGAGCTCCTCCCAGCGCCCCTGCGCCTTCAGGATGGCCTCCAGGGCGTCGCGCACCGCGCCGCGCCCACCACCGAGGTCCGTGCAGGCGTGGGCGGCTGCCATCACCTCCGGGCGTGCGCCGGGAACGGTGATGGCGAGTCCGGCCCGGCGGAGGAGCGGCAGGTCCACGAGGTCGTCCCCGATGAAGCAGACCTCCTCCGCCCCCAGACCCCGTCGTCGGAGGATCTCCTCGAAGGCGGGCAGCTTGCGCCAGTCCCCCTGATGGACCTCCTGGATGTCGAGCTCGCGGCACCGGGCCTCCACCGCCCGGGAGCGCCGCCCGGTGATCACCCCCACCTCCAGGCCGGCCCGCTGCGCCAGACGGATGCCGACGCCATCCTGGGCGTGGAACACCTTTACCTCGGTCCCGTCGCCGAAGAAGGTCAGGGTGCCGTCCGTCATCACGCCGTCCACGTCCATCAGGACCATACGGATCTTGCGGGCCTTCTCGATGAGTTCGGGGGAGAGCTCCATGGTCCGTCCGTCCGATCAGAACATCTGGGTCTTCCAGAGCTGGTGAAGGTGGAGGAACCCGGCCAGGGCTCCGGAGGCGTCCAGCACGGGCAGCGCGGTGATCCGGCGTTCCTCCATGATCCGCAACGCGGAGGCGGCCAGGTCCGAGGTGCGAATGGCGACGGGGTCGGGTGTCATCGCCTCCTCCGCCCGGCATTCCATGGGGCGCTCCCGCCGCTGCATCAGCCGGCGCAGGTCGCCGTCGGTGATGATGCCGGCGAGCCGGCGCCGGGAGTCGACCACCGCCACGGAGCCCAGCCCCTTCTCCGAGATGGTCGTCACCACCTCGGACAGGGGAGCGTCCGGGCCGACCAGGGGAACCTGGTCCCCGGTGTGCATCACGGACTCGACCGTCACGATCCGCCGCCCCAGGCTCCCGGCGGGATGGCGGGCCGCGAACTCCTCCACGGTGAACCCCCTGCGGTTCATCACGGCCATGGCCAGCGCGTCGCCCATGGCGAGCTGCGCGGTGGTGGAGGCCGTCGGGGCCAGGTCCAGGGGACAGGCCTCCCGGGAGATGCCGACGTCGATCACCACGTCCGCCAGGCGGGCGAGGGTGGAGTCCAGGGCCCCTGTCATGGCCACCAGGGTGGCGCCGATCCGGCGGATCTGCTCCAGCAGCCGGAGGATCTCGTCGGTCTCTCCCGACTGGCTGAGGGCGAGGACCACGTCGCCCTTCACCAGCATTCCCAGGTCTCCGTGCACTGCTTCCGCGGGATGCAGGAACACGGAGGGTGTGCCGGTGGAGGACAGGGTGGCGGCCAGCTTCTTGCCGATGATCCCAGACTTTCCCATCCCGGTGACCACGACCCGCCCGGTACAGCGGTGAAGCCGATCGACGGCCTCCTCGAACGGGGCGCCGATCCGGGGGATCAGGTCCTGCAGGGCCCGGGACTCGGTGCGCAGCACCTCCCGGGCGATCTCCGCCGGGGAGGTCTTGGGGGGGCTCACGGGGCCCCGCGGACGCCGGCGGCGGCGTCGATCTCCAGCAGCGTCCGGAGCAGGCCGGGCATGGCGTCCAGCGGCATGGAGTTCGGACCGTCGGAGAGGGCGCGATCGGGATCCTCGTGCACCTCGAAGAACACGCCGTCCACCCCCGCGGCGACCGCCGCCCGGGCCAGCAGCGGCACGAAGTCCCGCTGGCCCCCGGATGCGTGTCCCAGTCCTCCCGGGAGCTGCGCCGAGTGGGTCGCGTCGAACACGACCGGGGTGCCCAGCCCCCGGAGGACCCCCAGGGACTTCATGTCCACCACGAGGTTGTTGTAGCCGAAGCTGGCGCCCCGCTCGGTGAGGAGCAGCCGCCGGTTGCCGGCGGCGCGGACCTTGTCGACGACGTTCCGCATGTCCCAGGGGGCCACGAACTGCCCCTTCTTCACGTTGACGGTCTTTCCCCCCTCGGCGGCGGCGAGGACCAGGTCCGTCTGCCGGCAGAGGAACGCGGGGACCTGGATCACGTCGACGACCGTCGAGGCGCGGCGGGCTTCCTCCGGGGAGTGGACGTCCGTGAGGACCGGAACGCCGACAGTCTCCCGCACGGCGGCGAGGATCTCCAGGCCGGCGTCGATCCCGGGTCCGCGGTAGGACCGCACGGAGGAGCGGTTCGCCTTGTCGTACGAGGACTTGAAGATCAGGGGGACCCCGGCCTCCCCGGCGATGTCGCGGATGCGGGCGGCCACCTCCAGGCAGTGCTCCCGGCTCTCGATGACGCAGGGACCCGAGATGAGGAACAGGGGAGCCCCGCCCCCGGCGCGGACGCCGCCTGCGATCTCGAAGGCCTCCATGGGTCGATCTCCGCCGGCCGGATCAGGAGGTCCGATCGGCCTGCCGCGTGGACGCGCGCTCGTTGGCGCTCCGGTGCAGGTCCCGGTGTTGCCTCGCGGCCCGGATGAACTGGCGGAACAGCGGGTGCGGGTTGAGCGGCCGGGACTTGAACTCGGGGTGGAACTGACAGGCGAGGAACCAGGGGTGCTCCCGGATCTCCACCATCTCGACGAACTTCCGGTCCGGCGACATCCCGCTGATCCGGAGCCCCTCCTCGGTGAGCGGGTCGACGAACTCCTTGTTGACCTCGTAGCGGTGCCGGTGACGCTCGGAGATCTCCCGCTCCCCGTAGGCCTCGTGCGCCCGGGAACCCTCGTCGATCTTGCAGGGGTAGGCTCCCAGCCGCATCGTGCCCCCCATCTCCTCGACGCCGAGGAGGTCCCGGAGCTTGTAGATCACCGGGTTGGAGGTGTTCTCGTCGAACTCGGAGGAGTCCGCGTCCCGGATGCCGCACACGTTCCGGGCGAACTCGATGACGGCACACTGCATCCCCAGGCAGATGCCGAAGAAGGGCACGCCTTCCTCCCGGGCGAACCGGACGGCCTCGATCATCCCCGCGGTGCCGCGGATCCCGAAGCCGCCGGGGACCAGGATGCCGTCCATCGACCGCAGACGTTCCAGCATCTCGGCATCCTCGATCTCCTCCGCCTCGATCCACTCCAGGCGGACCCCGACGTCGTTCGCGATGCCGCCGTGGGCCAGTGCCTCGTTCAGGCTCTTGTAGGAGTCCTCGTACTGCACGTACTTGCCCACCATGCCGATGCGGACCTCTCCGGCCCCCGGGTTCTTCGTGGTCCGGACCATGGTCTCCCAGGCATCCATGTTCTTGTCCTTGTACGGGAGGTCCAGGTCCTTCAGGATGATCGCGTCGAGGGACTCGCGGCCGAGCATCAGCGGCACCTCGTAGATCGACGCCACGTCCTGGGCGGTGATCACCGATTCCTCCGCCATGTTGCAGAACAGGGCGATCTTCTTCTTCACCTCCCGCGGCAGCGGGCGATCGCAGCGGCAGAGGAGCACGTCGGGCTGGATGCCGATGGCCCGCAGCTCGCGCACGGAGTGCTGTGTGGGCTTGGTCTTGAGCTCCCCGGAAGCGGAGATGTACGGCACCAGGGTCAGGTGGATGAACAGGCAGTTCGTCCGGCCGACCTCGAGCCGGAACTGCCGGATCGCCTCCAGGAACGGCTGGGACTCGATGTCTCCCACGGTGCCGCCGATCTCGCAGATCTGGATGTCGATCCCCTCGCTGACCGCCCGGATGCCCTGCTTGATCTCGTCGGTCACGTGGGGGATGACCTGGACCGTGGCGCCCAGGTAGTCGCCCCGGCGCTCCTTCTGGATGACCGACTCGTAGATCTTCCCGGTGGTGAAGTTGTGGTCCCGGGTCGTCTGCGTCGACACGAACCGCTCGTAGTGCCCGAGATCCAGATCCGTCTCGGCGCCGTCGTCGGTCACGAACACCTCGCCGTGCTGGAACGGACTCATCGTGCCGGGATCGACGTTGAGGTACGGATCGAACTTCTGCAGGGTCACCCGGAACCCCCGGGCCTCCAGGAGCCTGCCGATGCTCGCCGCCGCCAGCCCCTTGCCCAGGGACGAGACGACCCCGCCGGTAACGAAGATGTACTTGGTCTCCATGCGCTCCCCCGTGTCCCCTTCGAGACTGCCCGCCGGGAATCCAGCGGACCCCGTTTCCGTCAGCGCTCCATCAGCTCCCGAGCCCGCTCCAGGTCGGCGGGGGTGTCCACCCCCAGCGATACCGCCGCGTCATCGAGCACCCGGATCTCCCATCCGGCCTCCAGGGCCCGTAGCTGCTCCAGGCCCTCGGCCCGCTCCAGCGCCGAGGGCTCCATCGCCGCGAACTCCAGCAGCCGCTCGCGACGGAACGCGTAGATGCCCACGTGGACCCACGCCCGCCCCCCGGAACGCCGCGGATACGGGATCGGGGCGCGGGAGAAGTACATCGCGGTCCCGCGGGCATCCGAGACCACCTTCACGACGTCGGGATCCTCGAGCTCCCCCGGCGCCGCGGGGCGCCGCAGCGTCGCCAGCGGCAGCTCCGGCCGCTCCCGGAGGGCGTCGACCAGGCGGTCCAGGCTGGCGGGCTCCACGAGGGGCTCATCCCCCTGGATGTTGACCACGACGTCTCCCTCGATCGTCCGCGCCACCTCCGCGGCCCGGTCGGTCCCGCTAGCGTGCGACGGTGCGGTCATGACCGCCTCGCCGCCGCGTTCGAGCACCGCGTCCCGGATCCGAGCGTCGTCCGTCGCCACCAGGACGCGGTCGAGCCGGGAGGCCTTGCGGGCACGCTCCACGACGTGCCAGACCATCGGTTGACCGGCGATGGGAGCGAGGGGTTTCCCCGGGAGGCGTGTGGAGCCGAAACGCGCGGGTATGATGCCGATCGCGTGGGGCCTCGCCAAGCGGCTTCCTCTTGCAGGGCTGGATGCAGCGTCTGTCGATGTTTCCGGGGCGGGATGGTATCCCACGCCGAGAACCGAAGTCAAACCGTCTCCCGCCCGGCGCTTGCCCGGGGGTGCGTTCCCCGCTAGATTGACCGGGACTCTTCTAAGGGGAACGAGCACAA
>JASFRI010000241.1:0-6581 GCA_050115015.1 Acidobacteriota bacterium | reverse complement strand
GCGCCCATCGGACTGCACGTCCGCGCCCATCCGTCGCAGCTCGGCGACGTGCATGAAGCGGTTCTCGAAGATCTCCTCGTGGATCACCGAGCTGCCGCGACACTGCGTCGCCAGCGTCATGAACTGGGCCTGGAGATCCGTCGGGAAGCCGGGGTAGGGTGCCGTCCGGATGTCGCGCGCCACGAGGGGGCCCGACGGACGGGCGTGCAGGCTGTCCTCCCCCACCTCGAGCCCCAGGCCCATCTCCTGCAGGTTGCCGATCAGCGCCTCCAGGTGGTCCGGCCGGCAATCCGCCACCACCACGTCTCCCCCGGTGATCGCCGCGGCCAGCAGAAAAGTCCCGGCCTCGATCCGGTCGGGGATGAGGCGATGCGTCGCGCCGTCCAGCCGGTCCACCCCCTCGACGCGGATCGTGGAGGTCCCGGCACCCTCGATCCGGGCTCCCATGGCAACGAGCAGGGCCGCGAGGTCGCTCACCTCGGGCTCCTGGGCGCACCCGCGCAGCACGGTGGTGCCACGGGCGAGTGTCGCGGCCATCATGAGGTTCTCGGTGCCGGTGACCGTCTCCATGGCGAAGTTGAACTCCGCTCCCACGAGGCGTTGCGCCCGCGAGACCAGGTACCCGTGCTCGATCTCCACCCGCGCCCCCAGCCGGCGCAGGCCCTCCATGTGCTGCTCCACGGGTCGCTCGCCGATGGCGCAGCCGCCCGGCAGCGAGACCCGCGCCCGCCCCTCCCGGGCCGTCAGGGGTCCCAGGGCCAGCACCGAGGCGCGCATCGTCTTTACCAGCTCGTAGGGCGCTTCCGGCGCCATCACCTCGGGAACACGCACGTCGAATGCGTGGTCCCGCAGCACCGGGCCGGCCGCACCCAGCAACTCCAGGAGGCGGGCCATGGTACGGACGTCCCGGACCATGGGCACGTTCATGAGGCGGACGGGCTCCTCGGTGAGGAGGGACGCCGCCATGGCGGGGAGCGCCGCGTTCTTGGCACCGCTCACGGGCACACGGCCCCGCAGCGGGGTGCCACCCTGAATCCGGATCCTGTCCACGCGCGCTCCGTGCCCGCTTGACCTCGCCTCGGCGGGAGTTCTAGATTAGCCTCTCCGGGCGGTTTTCGCGCCCGCCCCGCCGGGAGGCCCCGTGCCCCTTTACGAGTATCGCTGCCCCAAGTGTGGCAAGACGTTCGAGAAGATCCAGAAGTTCTCGGACAGGCCCCGGGCGAAGTGCCCCGAGTGCGGGGTATTCGCGGAGCGCCAGATCTCCGCTCCCGCGATCCGGTTCAAGGGAACCGGCTGGTACGTGACCGACTACGCCGGCAAGGGGAAACCCGGGGACGGCGGGAAGCCCGACGCCGGCAAGCCCGACGCCGGGAAGAAGACCGCAGCCGACGGGAATTCCGGAAAAGCCCCCAAGAAGAAGGACTCCTGAGGGTCTCGAGTATATCATCCAGCGCCGGCCACCCAGGCCGGCACCCCCCCGCCGAGCCCCAGCACGGGAAACCCCAGCAGGTAGACCGCCAGCGTCACCAGGACCGCGCCGGCGAGGTTTAACCACAGGCCGGTGCGGGCCATGCGGGGGATGCCGATCCAGCCGCTGCCGAAGACGACTGCGTTGGGCGGCGTGGCCACCGGGAGCATGAACGCGCAGGACCCGGAGAGTGTAGCCGGTAGCATCAGCAGGAACGGGTGCAGGCCGGCGCCGGCGGCGGTGGCCGCGAGCACCGGCATCAGCATGGTGACCGTCGCGGTGTTGGAGGTCAGCTCGGTCAGGAAGGTGACCAGCAGGCAGGTGGCCGCCACGAGCAGCAGGGAGGGAACGTCGGCGAAGGCGCCCAGCTGCCCACCGATCCAGGAGGCGAGGCCCGTGGTCTCGAAGCCCGCCGCCAGCGCGAGCCCGCCGCCGAACAGCAGCAGGATGCCCCACGGGGTGCGCTCCTGCACCCGTTCCCAGCGCAGCGCCGGGCGGCGCCCCCCCTCGCCGGCGACGGCAGGAACGGCCATCAGCAGCAGCGCCGCGGCCATGGCCACCGTCGCGTCGTGGAGCTGATCCGGGACGGGGAACCAGGAGGACCATCCCGGCCAGCGCAGCGAGCCTATCCGGATCGCCGTGCGGGACAGCCATCCCACCGCGGTCAACAGGAACACCAGCGCGACCCAGCGCTGTGCGGGGGTGAGCGGGCCCATCTCACGGAGCTGCCGCCGCACCTGCTCGTGGCGCTCGTCACCGGAACGCAGCCTCCCCAGGTCGATCCCCGACGCGGGCCAGGCGAGGTACCCCCAGAGGAGCACCAGGAACCCGCCGGCGAACGGGACCCCGATCCCCATCCAGCGCACGAACCCGATCTCCGGCGCGTCGGGGAACAGCGTCCGGACCGCAGCGGCGAACGCGAGGTTCGTCGGCGTGCCGATCAGCGTGGCGGTCCCGCCGATGCTGGCGCTGTAGGCGAGTCCGAGCATCAGCAGGGCACCGAACTCGCGGACCACCCGTTCCTCTACCGCCGGCCCCCGCTCCCCCCGGTAACGTGCCCCCGCCCCCAGGGTTCGCACCGCCGCGATGCCGATCGGCAGCATGACGAGGGTGGCCGCGGTGTTCGACATCCACATGGACAGGAAGGCCGAGCCGACCATGAACCCGAGGAGCAGGCGCCGCGGACCGCCGCCCACGACGGCGACGATGGTCAGGGCCACGCGGCGGTGGAGATCCCAGCGCTCCAGAGCCAGCGCCAGGACGAACCCACCGAAGAACAGGAAGATCAGGTGGTTCCCGTAGTGCGCGGCGGTCCGGCCGCTGGACAGGATGCCGAGCGCCGGGAACAGCGGCAGCGGGAGGAGCGCCGTCACCGGGATCGGCACGGCCTCGGTGACCCACCAGATCGCCATCCAGAGGGCCACGCCTGCCATCCGCCAGGCCTCGACGCCCAGCCCGCCGGGGACCGGTCGCAGGAGGACCACCGCACAGGCGACGGGCCCGAGCGCGAGCCCCAGCCGCTTCCGGAGGTTGCCGCCGTCCCGCCTCGGCTCCACGGTCCCTCCTCCCGGCGGGCCGGTCTCCCGCCGGAGTGATTATATGCCCCGGGCCGGAGCGGGCGACCTGCTACACTCCGGTCATGGAGGCCTCCCTCAGCACTCCCGAAGGGCTGCGTCGGGCCCGCAGGCTCGGTTCCCCCGGGACGGAGATCCGGATCGGGGTCTCCGCCTGCCTGCTGGGAGAGAACGTCCGGTTCGACGGCGGCCACAAGAAGGACGCCTTCGTCCGGGACCTTCTGGGGCCGTTCGTGCGCTACGTCCCCGTCTGCCCGGAGGTGGAGATCGGCCTCGGGATCCCCCGGGAGTCGGTCCATCTGGCCCGGCGCGGCGACCGGCTGCATCTGGTGGGCGTGCGGAGCGGCACCGACCACACGACCGCCATGGAGCGGCACGCCCGCCGGTCCGCCCGGGAGCTGTCGGCACTCGACCTGTGCGGTTTCATCTTCAAGAAGGGCTCCCCCTCCTGCGGGCTCTACCGGGTGCGGATCTACACCGGGAAGGGCATCCCGTCGCGGGACGGGCGCGGCCTGTTCGCCGCGGGTCTGCTGGAGGGGATGCCGCTCTTGCCGGCCGAAGAGGAGGGACGCCTGAACGACCCGCGTCTGCGGGAGAACTTCGTCGAGCGGGTCTTCGCCTATCGCCGGCTGAAGACGCTGTTCGCGGGAACGTGGAGGATGGCCGACCTGGTCCGCTTCCACACCCGGGAGAAGCTGCTGATCATGGCGCACGACCCGGAGAGCTACCGCCGTCTCGGGAGGCTGGTGGCGGAAGGAACGCGGCAGGAGCGCGGGAAACTGGCAGCGCGCTACCAGGAGAGCTTCATGGCGGCCATGTCGTGCATGGCGACCCGGGGACGCCAGACGAACACCCTGCAGCACGCCGCGGGGCACCTGAAGAAGCTGCTGGACGCCGACGAGCGCCAGGAGCTCGGGGACGCGGTCCAGGACTTCCGGAACGGGCTGATCCCGCTGATCGTCCCGATCACCCTCCTGCGCCACCATGCCCGGAGGTGTCGCGTCGACTACCTGCTGGGGCAGACGTACCTGGAGCCCCACCCGAAGGAGCTCATGCTGCGGAACCACGCCTGAGGCCGGCGATCGGTGTGCTAGACTCGGCGAACGACTTCCACCGAGGGGACGGATGATGCTGGATCCAGGATGGGTGCGGGATCGGCCGGAGGACCTGCGGAAGGCGCTGGCGAACCGCGGGGGGGACACCGCGGAGCTGGAGCGCTTTCTCGAGGCGGATGCCCGGCGGCGGCAGCTCCTCCAGGAGATCGAGACCCGGAAGAGCGAGCGCAATCGGGCCTCGGACGAGATCGGCCGGAAGCGTCGTGCCGGAGAGAACCCCGACGATCGGATCGCGGAGATGAAACGGCTCGCCGCGGAGATCAGGGACCTGGAGCCGATCGTCGCGGAGGCCGACGCGGCGGCGCGCTCGATCCTCCTGGGCATCCCCAACGTGCCGGACCCGTCGGTGCCGGTCGGAGCGGACGAGAGCGCGAACCCGGTGGTCCGGACGGTGGGCACGCCGCCGGAGCTCGGGTTCGCCCCCAGGGATCACGCCGAGATCGGCGAGGCCCTCGGGATCCTCGACTTCGCCCGGGCGGCCCGGATGTCGGGAGCGCGCTTCGCGGTCTACCTCGGTGCCGGCGCCCGCCTCGAGAGGGCGCTGATCCAGTTCATGCTCGACGTCCACACCCGGGAGCACGGCTACCGGGAGATCCTCCCGCCGTTCCTGGTGAATCGCGACGCCATGACCGGCACCGGACAGCTCCCCAAGTTCGAGCCCGACCTGTTCCGGATCAGCGGGACCGACTTCTTCCTCATCCCCACCGCCGAGGTCCCCGTGACGAACCTCCACCGGGAGGAGATCCTGGAGCCGGGCCGCCTGCCGATGAAGTTCGTGTCGTACACCCCCTGTTTCCGCGCCGAGGCCGGATCCCACGGCCGGGACACCCGCGGGCTCATCCGGCAGCACCAGTTCAACAAGGTCGAGCTCGTGAAGTACGCCGACCCGGAGACATCGTACGACGAGCTGGAGAGCCTCACCGCGAACGCCGAGGAGATCCTGAAGAGGCTGGGGCTCGCGTACCGCGTGGTGGAGCTCTGCACCGGCGACCTGGGGTTCTCGGCGGCGAAGACCTACGACCTGGAGGTCTGGGTCCCGTCACAGGACACCTACCGGGAGATCTCCTCCTGCTCCAACTTCACCGACTATCAGGCCCGCCGCGCCGGCATCCGCTACCGCGCCGGGAAGGGCGGCAAGCCGAGATTCGTCCACACGCTGAACGGTTCCGGGCTCGCGGTGGGGAGGACCGTGGTGGCGATCCTGGAGAACTTCCAGCAGGCGGACGGCACCGTGGTGATCCCCGAGGTGCTGCAGCCCTACATGGACGGGATGGAGCGGATCGCCGCCGGGATGTGACCCGGGAGCGGCATCACAGGATCGTGAAGCCGTCGAGGTCCTCCCGGCGGCCCAGCAGCACCAGCCGGTCTCCGTCCGCCAGAGGCGCGTCCGCGGGCGGCGGCATCAGCTCCTTGGCCGACTCCCCCTCCCCGCGCCGCAACGCCACCACCAGCACGTTGCGATCGTGGGGCAGGTCGAGGTCCGCCAGGGTCTTCCCGAACAGGGTCTCCGGCACCGCCCGCTCGATCATCGCATAGTCCTCCCGGCGCAACCCCTCCGCCCCCGTCGCGTCGCGGGACACGAGGAAGCGCGTCAGCAGCAGCCGCTTCCGCAGCATCTCGCGGTCGAAGGCGTTCAGCAGGTCCTTCCGGGCGATGGCCCCGACCAGGCGGCCTTGCCGTGCCGGGTCGACGACGGGGAGCAGGGCGAAATCCTGGCGCCAGACCCGCTCCATGACGCTGGAGAGCGGCGTGGTGACGGTCACCGGTTCGACGAAGCGGGTGAGGTCCCAGGCCAGGAGGATCTGGCCCGAGGCGATGTCCTGGGAGTACTCCACGGCGTCCCGAAGGTCGATGATCCCCGCCGGGCGGCCGCCGTTGCCGAGGACCACGACCTGGTTCTCGTGGCACTGCCCGAACCGCTGCAGGAGCTGCGGCAGCGTCTCGTCGCCCCGGACGGTAGGCGGGGCCGTGCGCATCAGGTCCGACGCCCGGAGCGTCCCCAGGGCCAGGTCCTCGAAGGCCATGTCCAGATCGATGCCCCGCCGCTTGAGCCGCTCCGCGTAGATCGACCGGCTCTCCATGCGGCGGGCCACCACGGTCCCCGTCACGCTGGCCAGCATCATCGGGATCAGCAGCCCGTAGTCCCGCGTCATGTCGAATACCATCAGCATGCCGGTGACGGGAGCGTGGGTCAGCGCCGCCAGCGCGCCGGCCATCCCGGCAACCCCGTAGGCCGCCGGCGTGCCCGCGATCCCGGGCAGGAAATGCACGGCACCGAGCCCCAGGAAGCTGCCCAGGGAGGCTCCCACCAGCAGGGAGGGGGAGAAGATGCCGCCGGCGCCTCCCGAGCCCAGCGAGAACGACGTCGCCAGGATCTTGGCGCAGCAGAACAGGAGCAGCAGCTTCCAGACCACCCCCCCGTCC
>JASFRI010000240.1:0-6586 GCA_050115015.1 Acidobacteriota bacterium | reverse complement strand
GAGGCGCCGCGACGAAGGCGATGCCCCGGTGCATCGGGGAGGAGCGGGAACGAAGAAGACGGGCCCATGCCGCCGCAACCCGAAGGGCCGCTGGGGGTTGCGGGCGATTCCCGCGTTGCGCCTCGTCGACGATGCGCCGACCCCGAACTGGGGCATAGGGCATCGACTCCTCGGCGCGCCCTGGACTCGCCGCGCAAGACCCAGCGGCGGACGGCACCAGGCTTTTCGGCCGGACCTCTAGCCCCCCTCGTCATCTCACCGGAGCTGCAGGTTCCACTTGAGCTGTTCCACGCGCTCGTCGAAGTTCTCGGGCGGATTCACGTTGTGCACGTGGTAGTGGAGATACCGGGGAGAGTAGGACCGGTTGAATACGAACCCCTGGGCCTCGAGGATGGGGAGGAAGGGCGACTGCTCGCCATAGATCTCGATCACCCGGTGGTTGTCGAGGACCAGCTCGAAGTCCCCTTCCCGGTAGACGCAGAAATCGGCCATGCCGTCCAGGGTGAGGATGTCCCGGTATTCCTCGAAGGCGCGACGGACCCGGTCCCGCCGGACGTGTCCGTTTCCGTACTCCGCCTCCTCGCGGTCCCCGCGCACCACGACCAGGGCGACCCCCACCTCGTCGGGGATCGCCTCCAGAAGCGCGAAGAAGAGCCGCTCCAGCGAATCGTGTTCCGCCGAGCAGACCAGCTTCCGGCCGCCCTCGAACTCGACGTAGTTGAACACCCTTGGCAGCCCGGCCGAGTCGGCGTAGACCACGCGGTTCACGATCTGCTTTCCGACCGGAGTCGTCGCGACGGAGGGGGTCATCTCGAAGAGAGTCGCCGACGTGAAGTAGTTCCGGAACACCATACGGCGGCGCCGGTGGAGCAGGAAGCCCGCCAGGCAGACGAGGCAGGCCGTGGACAGCGCCACCGTCCAGTTCATGGACCCGGAGGCGGACGCAAACCGCAGCGCCAGGGCGATCCCCGGGAGCATCAGCCCGACCGCGACGAGATAGGCCCAGTGAGGCCGTTCCTCGAGGCCGAGCTTCCGGTCGAAGGTATCGAAGGGGTACGACGCGCGGCGGCGGAAGAAGGGACGCCGCTGCTCCACGGACACGTCCCGGTCCCCCAGGGTGAACCGGGTGTGGCCCAGGATCCCGTCCAGCTGGACGACGGTCTGCGGGATTCGCGGCATGCGGCGAGTATAGCACCCGGATCGGGGCCCGGCCAGAAGGTGCTATAATCGCGTTTTCCTGCGGGGAGACGGTAGAAGGAGCGGGGAATGGCGGTCGAGTTCCGGAAGGGGGATCGCGTCTACAGCCCGCGCTTCGGGCGCGGGGAGATCCTGGCGGTCTGGGAAGGCAGGATGACCCTCCGCTTCGAGGATGGCTCCGAGCTGAAGGTGCAGGACCCGGCGGCGATCCGTCTGGAGCGGATCGAGGCGGCACCGCCGGCCGCGGCCGGGCCTGCCCCGGACCCCGTGGCCGGTCCGGTCCGTGGGGAGGAGGCCTCGATGGAGACCGACCCGTTGCGCCGCCTGATCCGCGAGGCCCTCGAGGACGTTCTCGGGCCGGCGCACGCGCGGATCGGCGAGCGATGGAAGGGCGGCAAGATCGTGCTGCGTCCGGGGCGGGCCGGGACCCAGGAGAAGGAGGTCTCGATCGAGGCGTTCTTCCAGAAGATCGTGAGGGTGCGCGATCAGCTCCGGGTGCTGGAGCAGAAGGTCAACGCCCACCCGGCCCTCTCCGCGGAGGACAAGATCACGCTGCAGCAGTACGTGACCCGGTGCTACGGCTCGCTGACGACCTTCAACGTCCTGTTCCATGACCCCGAGGACCGATTCGTGGGCGGTGGCGGGGCCTGAGAGCCCGAGGCGAGGCAACGGCATCGATGGACATCTCCGCACCCTTCGGACAGGACGTCATCCGATCCATCCTGCCCCACCGGCCGCCGTTCCTCCTGGTGGATCGGGTCGAGGAGCTGGAGCCGGAACAGCGTATCGTCTGCGTCAAGACGCTGCACCCCGACGAGTACTACCAGAGCCCGATGGCCGGCGGCGGGCGCTTCTACCCCATCACCCTGCTCGCGGAGATCGTGGCGCAATCGGGAGCCATGCTGGTGCTCCTGCGTCCCGGCTACCAGGGACGGCCGATCTACTTCATGGCCATCGATCGGTTCGAGGTCGCCCGTCCCATCCGCCTGGGCGAGACCCTGGTCGTGGAGGGCTCACCCACGCGGATGCGCCGCCGGTTCGGGACCCTGAAGGGGGTTGCGCGGGTCGACGGTGAGCCGGTGGCGGAGGGGGTGATGCGTTTCGCCATGGAGCCCTCCGAGTTCCGCTCCGAGGGCTGAAAGGAGCCGCAGCGCCATGAAGCAGCCCACCCCCTGGCGAATCCCCCGGATCACGGCGCTCTTCGTCGTGCTGGCGCTGGCGGCCGCCGGCGCGATGGCCGCGGACCGGATCACCCCCGAGGACGTGGCCCGGCTGCAGGTCGTCACCGACGCCGTGATCGCGCCCGACGGCTCCGCGGTGGCCTACGTGCTGCAGGTGCCGCGACGCCCCTGGGAGGACGAGGACGGGCGGGCCTGGACGGAGCTACACCTGGTGGATGCCGCCGGCAACTCCCGTCCGTACGTCACGGGGCACGGCAACGTCGGCTCCATCGCGTGGACGCCGGACGGCCGGGGGATCACGTTCCTGGCGAAGCGGGGCGCCGACGAGCACACGTCGCTGTATCGCATCCCGGTGCTCGGCGGCGAGGCCCGTCGGCTGATCTCCCATGATGAGGACATCGAGGGCTATGCCCTCGGCCCCGGCGGCAGGCGGGTGGCGTTCCTGGCCCGGGAGGCGATCCCCGCGGGCCTGGAGAAGGAGAGGGAGAAGGGCTTCGATCAGCAGGTCTACGAGGAGGACGTCCGGCCGGCGCACTGCTGGATCGTGTCGCTGGACGGGGGAGAAGGGACCGCCGCCCCGGAGCCGCGCCGCCTCGGCGTGGAAGGCCACGTCTCCAGGGTACGCTGGAGCCCGATGGAGGATCGCCTGGCGCTCGCGGTCGCGCCGACCCCGCTGGTGGACGACCGGTACACCTCCACCCGGGTCGTCGTCGTGGATCCCACCTCCGGCCGCGTCGAAGGGCGGGTGGAGACCCGCGGCAAGCTCGGGCCCTTCCGCTGGAGCACCGACGGGCAGAGCCTGGCGCTGATCGCCGGGATCGACGAGTGGGACCCGAACGCCGGCAGGCTGATGGTCGTCCCGAAGTCCGGGGGCGAGCCCCGCGTCCTGAACGCCGAGGACAAATGGGACGCGGTGGACGTGGCCTGGCGTGACGCCGCGACGGTGATGTACCTGGCCCACGAGGGGGTGTGGTCCCGCCTCGGACAGATGCCCGCCTCCGGTGGAGGAGGAGAGGTCCTCGATGCCCCGGGCCGCCCGGTGTTCACGTCGCTGAGCGTCTCCCGGGATGGCGGCAAGGCCGCCCTCGTCGGGAGCAGTCCCGGACATCCGCCGGAGGTGTTCCTGTGGAAGGCGGACGAGCCGGAGCCTCTGCGGCTCACCCGCCACAACCCCTGGCTGGAGCAGAAGGAGCTCGCTTCGCAGGAGGTGGTCCGCTACACGGCCCGGGATGGCCTGGAGCTGCAGGGCGTGCTGATGCGGCCCCTGGACCGCCGGGACGGGGAACGGGTGCCGTTGATCCTGGTGATCCACGGCGGCCCGGAGTCCCACGTCTCGAATGCCTGGCTCACCTCCTACTCCCGGCCGGGACAGATGGCGGCGGCGCGAGGGTTCGCCGTGTTCTACCCGAACTACCGCGGGAGCACGGGCCGCGGGCTGAAGTTCTCCAAGCTCAGCCAGGGGGATGCGGCGGGCAAGGAGTTCGACGACTACGTCGACGGCGTCGACCACCTCATCGCCGAGGGGCTGGTGGACGGGGAGCGGGTGGGGATCACCGGCGGATCCTACGGCGGCTACGCATCCGCCTGGGGGGCGACCTACTACTCGGAACGCTTCGCCGCCAGCGTCGTGTTCGTGGGGATCAGCGACAAGATCTCCAAGTTCGGGGAGACGGACATCCCCGACGAGGAGATGTACGCCCACGCCCTGGATCGCATCTGGGACCGGTGGGACTTCTACCTGGAGCGCAGCCCCATCTACCACGCCGGGAAGGGCCGCACGCCGACCCTCATCCTCCATGGCGACAGCGATCCCCGTGTGCACCCGGCCCAGTCCCTCGAGCTCTACCGGCACCTGAAGACCCGCGGACAGGCACCGGTCCGGCTCGTGTTCTACAAAGGGGAGGGCCACGGCAACCGGCGCGCCGCGTCCCGCTACGACTACAGCCTGCGGATGTTGCGCTGGATGGAGCATTACCTCAAAGGAGAGGGGGGCGCTCCGCCTCCGTACGAGATCGACTACGGCTTCGAGGACGCGACGGAGACAGGGCCGTCTAATTCTGGTCCTCGGTCCGGTTGATCTCGACAAGCTCCACCTCGACGGTGCGGTGCTCGCGGCCGTCGCGCACGACCTCGATCTCCACGCGCGCCCCCGCGCCCCCCGCCTCCTCGAAGGCGTCCCGCAGCTGCGCGAGGGTGTGGATGCGCTCGCCATCCACCCCGACGATCACGTCTCCCTGGATGCGCCCGGCCCGGTCCACGGTGACCGGCTCCAGCCCTGCCTTCCGGGCGGGGGAGTCGTTCCCCACTTCCAGGATCACGACGCCGTCGAACCCGTACTGACGGGCCTGGTAGTCGCTCAGCACGGAGATGCCGATGCCGGGGTAGATCGGCTCGCCGTAACGGATCAGCTGTGGCACGAGGTGGGCCACGGTGTCCACGGGGATGGCGAACCCGATCCCGGCGTAGGCGCCGCTGGGGCTGTAGATGGCGGTGTTGACGCCGATGAGGCGGCCGCTGGAGTCCAGCAGCGGCCCCCCGGAGTTCCCGGGATTGATGGCGGCGTCGGTCTGGATCACGTCGCGGATCGTCCTGCCGTCCGGAGACTCGAGATCCCGGCCCAGCGCGCTGACGATCCCGACGGTCAGGGTCTGATCCAGCCCGAAGGGATTCCCCAGGGCCAGCACCTTCTGGCCCACGGCGAGGTTCTCCGAGGTACTCCGTGCCAGCGGCTCGGTCCGGCCCTCGGGAACGTCGATCCGCAGCACCGCGAGGTCCCGGCCGGGGGCGACGCCCACGACCTCGGCCTTCCACTCGGAGCGATCCGCCAGCTGGACGACGAACTCGGCCCTCGAGGAGGTCCCGCCGACCACGTGGAAGTTCGTGACGATGTGGCCCTCCCGATCCCACACGATGCCGCTTCCCGACCCCTGCGGGATCTGGGTCACGTCGCGGGAGAAGAACCCACGGCGCACCGAGACGATCCTGCTGATGAAGACGGTGGACCTCGACGCGCGCCGGAAGATCTCGATGTCGCGGAGCTCGGCGGGCTCCAGCCCTTCGGGGAGCGGCGAGGGGCCGGCCTCCGGCGAGGGGCCGGCCTCCGGCGAGGGAGCGCCGGCGGTCGGCTCGGCGGTGGCCACCGGAGGATCCGAGGCCGACCGGCCGACGAGGACGCCGGCCCCGAAGCCGACGAGCAGGATGGCGAGCAGCAGGATCAGCCTCGGACGCATGCGAGCATGGTGGCACGGGGAAACCCGGGAGTCAAAACTCCGGTGGTCGCGAGGGGGCTGGCATTCGGAGCCCGTTTCCGGGAGGATCGGGCCTGGAGGTCCCCTCCCAGGAGACGATCATGCCCGACGCGTTCCAGGACCATTACCCGGACGACCTGGCCCACTGCTACGGCTGCGGGTCCCGCAACCCGCGTGGACACCGGATACGGAGCTACTGGGACGGTGACGAGACCGTCTGCCGGTTCACGCCGGAGCCCTACCACACCGCCATCCCCGGCTATGTCTACGGCGGTCTGATCGCCTCCCTGATCGACTGTCACGGGACGGGCACCGCCGCGGCGGCGGCCTATCGCGCCGCCGGCCGGGAGATGGGCACCGAGCCGCCCCTCCGCTTCCTCACGGCCTCGCTGCACGTCGACTACCTGCGGCCGACCCCGCTCGGGAGGGTGCTCGAGGTCCGGGGCGTGGTCCGGGAGGTCAAGGGGAGAAAGGTCGTGGTGGACGCCGCGGTGGTCGTCGACGGCGAGGTGTGCGCCCGCGGTCAGGTCATCGCGGTGCAGATGCCCGACCACCTGCGGCGCCTGGTTGCCAGGTCCGACGGCGGTGGACCGTAGGTCCACGGGAATCGGGACACATCCGGAGAAACGGCCGGGGCATCCTCCACCGGACCAACCCCCCTCCCGTCCGGCCCTTCGGTCCGGCTCGACCAGAGCCACTCAGGGGCAGCCTCCGGCGCACGACGCGGGAACCCGCGGCCACGGGACCGACTCCAGGCCGTAGCCGCTCCCGCCCGACGGCGACCGGGATTGCAGCAGGTAGAACGGGATCACGTCATAGCCGGAGGCTCCCGAGATGGCCGGCCACAGGAGAAGGACGTCTCCGGTCACCGGGTCCTGCTCCACCCGCAGTTCAGGCTCCGCGGGGCGGTCTCCCCGGTCGTGTGGTACACGCACGACGGCAATGGCCGGTGTGACGTTG
>JASFRI010000239.1:0-6618 GCA_050115015.1 Acidobacteriota bacterium | reverse complement strand
CGGCCCCGTCCCCGGCACTCCCGGGCGCCGGGCGACCGGCGTCCATCGCGCCGGCACCGCCGGACGCGCCCGGGTGGCTCCCCTGCCGGGCGCCGTCGAACGCTGGGTTGCCCGGGCCTCCGGGCCCGGAACCGTTACCGGACGGCGCTCCGCTGCGCTCCGCGCCACCGTCGGGCGCCGAGGTGCCGGAGGATGCGGGAGCCGTGGCGCCGCCTGAGGATCGCGCGCCGCCCCCCTCCGCGGCGCCTCCGGACCGCGAGGGAGCGGAGCTGCCAGCGTCGTCCCTCTCGGGGGAGGAAGCGCTGCCGGCCTTCCCGGAGGCTCCCGCGGGCCCCGTGTCCTCGGGGCCGGGGGCGGGCCGCCCCTCGTGTGCCGGGCGCGTGGGCGCACCGTCGGCGTCCGTCCTCCCGGAACCGGGGCTCCCCGGCGCGACGGTGACCGCGGCCGTGGCGCCGCCGGCATCGGACCGCTTCGCCGCGCCCCCGTCCGCGCCGGGCCGGCCTTCCGCGAGCGTGCCCGCCGGGCCGGGGGTGGACGAGGCGCCGGTCCGGGGAGGGGACGGCGCCCGCAGGCGGTTCTCCGCGTCCCGGACAAGGCGGCGCTCCTGGTCGCCGAGGGATTCCCGGAAGAAGCCGATCACGGGCACGAGCAGCGTCTTCCTTGGGTTCGGGTTGGCGAGGGCGATGGGCCACGAGGGGCCACCGGCGCCGTACGCGCGCCGCGCCACCTCCTCGAAGCTCTCGTCGTCGCGGCGGCGGTACTCCACCATGGCGGGCACCACGACGCCCTCCCGGAACTGCACCGGGTCCGTCGTGGCCTCGCCGTTCACCGCCGCCAGGAGCGGCGCGAGGGCCTCGTCCCCCAGCAGCCGGAAGGCGAGGGTCTCGTAGCGCTGCGGGATCATCAGGTGGATGACCTTCGCCTTGGGGAAGTGGAGCTTCGTGCCGGCCGGCGGCAGCCGGTCGGGGGGGAGGCCGTTGTGCAGGGCGATCAGGTGGGCCAGCGAGGGGTTGGCGAACTCGGCCCGGGCGATCGCCTCGAAGGTCTCGCCCTCGTCCACCCGGTAGGCCCCGCACAGGGGAGAGGCGACGAGGAGCAGGAACCCCGCCAGGAGCACCGGCCGCCGGCGGATCGAGGTCCCGTGGCTCACCGCGGTCCCGCGCCGCCGAGCTGGCCGCTCCCCGTCAGGTCGACCCGCAGCCGCTGGAACGACCCGGCGGTGACCCGCAGCGTCCCCTCGTACTCGGGCAGCTCGGGGTGGCTGAGCCGCACCCGGTGGCTCCCGGCAGGAAGGCGGAGCGCCCGGTCGGTGGGAGTGGTGCCGACGTGCTCCCCGTCGACGTAGATCTCCGCCCAGGGATACGCGACCACCTTCACGTAGCCGTCCCGGCCGGCGGCCAGCGGGACCGCGTCCGCTGCGCTGCCACGGGCGACGACGAGAACGAGCGCGGCGGCGAGCAGCGCCACGATCCCCACGGTCCCCAGCAGTGCGGCCCGGCGTAGCCGTGGGCCCCCCAGGCGGAGCCGCCGGCCCGGTGGTGGGGGCAGGGTCTCGTCGGCGATGTCCCGGGTGGGGAGCGGCTGCACGGTGGCGACGGTCTGCCCGGAATCCGGGCCGAACACGGAGAGGGTGAGCCGGGTCACGGCGCGTCGCTCGCGGCGCTCGCCCGCGGACATCGCGTCCACCAGGGCGACCATCAGGTCCGACATGTCCGCGTAGCGCCGCTCCGGCGCCTTGTCCAGGCAGCGCAGGATGAGCCGCTGCACGTCCCGCGGGACCTTGCGGTTCAGGGTGCGCGGCGGCAGCGGGGGCTCCTCGAGGATCTTGGAGACGACGTTGCTGTCCGGGTCGTTCCGGAAGGGCTTGACGCCGGTGACCATCTCGTAGAGCACGACGCCGAGGGCGAACACGTCCGCTCGCCCGTCGACCCGCTTGCCCAGGATCTGCTCCGGCGCCGTGTAGGCGGGGGTGCCCACGAAGCCGGAGGTGGTGTTCCGATCGTCCGGGCCCGCGACCTGGGCGACCCCGAAGTCCACGACCTTCACCTGGCCCGTCCGCGACAGCAGGATGTTCCGGGGCTTGATGTCCCGGTGGACGATGCCGCGGATGTGGGCGTAGGAGAGGGCGCTGGCCACGCGCACGGAGACCGCCAGCGCCTCGTCGGGCAGGAGACGACCGCGCTGCGCGATCACCCGGGAGAGGTCGGCGCCGGAGACGTACTCCATCACGATGTAGCGCGCCCCCTCGGACTCCACGTAGTCGAGGATGTGCACCATGTTCGGGTGCGAGAAGCGCGCCACGGACATCGCCTCGCGCTCGAAGCGGGAGGTGGCCTCCTCCGACGTCAGATGCTCGGGCAGCAGCATCTTGATGGCGACGGTGCGGCCCAGGCTCGGCTGTCGGCCGCGGTAGACGACCGAGGTGGCTCCCAGCGAGATCGGGTCGAGCAGCTCGTAGCCGCCGATCAGGTTCTCCACCGGTCTCACTCCGGGGTGCGGTGCCGGGCCAGCGACGTGAGCCAACCGTCGTAGACGGCGAGCACCCAGGTCAGCAGGCCGGCCGCCACCGCGACGGTGGCGCCGAGGGAAAGCTGCACCCCGGCCAGGGGCGAGCCGGTGGGATCGATCCGGGTCCACAGCTCGGGCTGGGTGCGGGCGACGGCCACCACGTAGAGCGCGAAGCCCCAGCCGGAGAGAAACCCCACGGCCTTGCCGAGCTGCCCGTTGAGGATCTGGCCCCACCCGGGGATCAGCGCCGAGGCGATGGCCGGCAGGACGGGGACGCGGGATGCCGGCCGGGCGCCGGGCTGCCGCTCGGCGTGGAGGTAGGCCTGCACGACGCCCACGATGGCGACGAGGGGAAACAGCAACCCCGTGGTGGCCACCGCGGTGCGCAGGGTCAGCTCGTCGACGAAGAACAGGTGGGCGAGCCCGACCCAGGCGTTCCAGCTCTCATGGATGCACCAGGCCCAGGCCACCGCGAGTCCCTGCAGGGACAGGAACAGCAGGGCGAGGGCCCGCTGGCGGTTGATCCACTGGCCGCCCCCCCAGAGGAGCAGGGAGGCGGTGGCGGCGAGCCACGGACGCGGACCGTGCGCGAGGTGGGAACGTCCCGCGAGCACCGTGGACGCGTCGTGACCGTCGGCCCGCTGGCGGGCCACCATGGGGCGCGTGTGTGCGGTGGGCTCCGCGAGCCGCTGCAGCACGTCCTGCAGCGAATCCTGGCTGGTGCCTTCCGTGGCCTGCATCCGGTGCTCCCCTGCCCCGCCCGGGCGCGCCCGGAACGGACAGAAATATATGGAAATCATAGTTATTACAGATTCATTTTCAATGTCACGCAGTGTCGATTTCCGGTCAATCGTGGGTCTTCCCATGGTGGTGCGGAGGTTGTTGGGTTTCCTCCCCGTGCGCCGGCAAGCGCACGCTCCCTCTCCGCGGACCGAAGCCGCTGCCGGTCCGGGGCTTGCGGACGGCGGGCTCCGCCCCGTCGTCGTCGGCGGGCTCCGGGTCGCGTGCAGGCGTCCGCACCCGTATGTTGAGCCGGGCAGCGGCCAAGGACCCGGGCGCTCGGAACTTGCCGCTTGCCGGTCGAGGGGCCGGTGACGGTCGGGCCGAGCAGCAGGCGCTGCACCGCCACGGGTTGAGAGGGCCGGGGTCGACCGATAGGATGCGGAGGCCGGTGCCCGGGGACCGCACAGCGTCCGCGGCCGCCCGCCCCGGGAGACCCGCCCGCATGTCCGCCTGGAAGACCGCCCCGCTCCTCCTCCTCGCGGCGCTCGCCGCCTGCTCCACCGCGCCCCTGACGCCGGAACTCGCACCGGCGCCGGCGGTCACCGGGGAGCTTCCCGCCGCCCCGGAGCTCGTCGAGGGACGCCTGCGGAACGGGCTGTGCTACGGCGTCCGCGAGAACGCCCGGCCGGAGAACCGCGCGTTCCTGTGGCTCGTGGTGGACGCGGGGTCCGTGCAGGAGGACGACGACCAGCGGGGACTGGCCCACTTCGTGGAGCACATGGCGTTCAACGGCACGGAGCACTTCCACGAGCAGGAGCTGGTGGGCTTCCTGGAGCGCATCGGCATGCAGTTCGGGCCGGACATCAATGCCTACACGAGCTTCGACGAGACGGTCTACATGCTGCAGCTCCCGGCCGACGATCGAGAGGTGCTGGAGACGGGGCTGCAGATCCTGCGGGACTGGGCGGACGGCCTCCTCTTCGACGACCAGGAGATCGACGCGGAGCGCGGCGTGATCCTCGAGGAATGGCGCCTGGGGCAGGGGGCCGCGTCGCGGGTGCGGGACCTCCAGTGGCCGGTGCTGTTCGAGGGATCGCGCTACGCCGAGCGCCTGCCGATCGGGGACGAGGCGGTGATCCGGTCGGCGGCTCACCAGCGCCTGCGGGCGTTCTACCGCGACTGGTACCGGCCGGACCTGATGTCGGTGGTGGCGGTGGGGGACTTCGACGGGGCGTGGATGGAGCGGCAGATCCGGCGGCGCTTCCGGGACCTGCGCGGCCCGGAGGATCCGCGGCCCCGGGAGACAGCACCCGTCCCGGATCACGAGCAGACGCTGCTGTCGGTCGTGACGGACCCGGAGCTGACGAGCACCTCCGTCTCGGTCTACTACCTGCTGGACCGGGAGCCCTTCCGCACGGCGGAGGACTACCGGCGGCAGATCGTCGAGGACCTGCACCACGGGATGCTCCGGGCCCGGCTGGACGAGGTGCGGCGGCGACCGGACCCGCCGTTCCTGTTCGGGAGCACCTCCTCGGGGCCCCTCGTCCGCTCGCGCAACGTCTACACCCAGGGAGTCGTCGTGGAGGAGGGCGGTGCCCTGCGCGGCCTCGAGGCGCTGCTGGAGGAGGTGGAGCGCGTGGAGCGGTTCGGCTTCACCGCCGCCGAGCTGGAGCGGCAGAAGAAGGACTACCTGCGGGGGTACGAGCAGCTCTACCGCGAGCGGGACAAGATCCCCAGCGGCGCCCTGGCGGCGGAGCTCCGGGATCACTTCCTGGAGGGGGAGCCGGTGCCGGGGATCCGGTACGAGCTGGAGCTCGTCCGGCGCTTCCTGCCGGGGATCACCGTCGAGGAGGTCAACGCCCTCAGCCGGAGCTGGATCCGGGACGAGAACCGGGTGATCCTGTTCAGCGGTCCGGAGAGCGACGATGCGCCGCCGCCCGAGGAGGGGCAGCTCCTGGCGGTGCTGGCCTCGGCGGAGGAGCGCGAGCTGGAGCCCTGGGTGGACGAGGTGCGGCAGGGGCCGCTGGTGCCGGAGCCGCCGGAGCCGGGACGGGTGGTTTCCGAGAGCCGCATCGACGATCTGGACGTGACCGAGTGGGAGCTGTCGAACGGGGTCCGGGTCGTCCTCAAGCCCACCTCGTTCCAGAACGACCAGGTGCTCCTGACCGGCTTCCGCTTCGGCGGGCACTCGCTGGTGCCGGACGAGGAGTACCGCTCCGCGGCGGTGGCGGCCTCGCTGGTCGGGACGGCGGGGATCGGCGAGTTCAGCCTGGTGGAGCTCGACAAGGCGCTGGCCGGAAAGGTCGCCTCGGCGGCGGTGTCCATCGACGAGCTGGAGGAGAGGGCGTCGGGGCGGGCCTCCCCCGAGGACCTGGAGACGATGTTCGAGCTGCTCTACCTGCGCTTCACCGCCCCGCGGCGGGACGACGAGGCGATCGCATCGTGGCTGGCGCGGCAGGAGGCCTTCCTGGAGAATCGCGACAAGTCGCCGGAGGTGGCGTTCTCCGACGAGATGGCGCGGGTGCTGTCGCAGGATCACCCACGTCGCCGGCCTTGGACGGAGGAGCGGCTGGAGGAGATCGATCCCGAGACGTCACTGCGGGTGTATCGCGAGCGGTTCTCCGATGCCACCGGGTTCACGTTCGTGCTGGTGGGGAACTTCGAGGTGGAGGCGATCCGGCCGCTGGTGGCGCGTTGGCTGGGGGGGCTCCCGGCGGCCGGCGGCGAGTCGGCATGGCGGGACGTCGGCGTCCGCTCTCCCGACGGTGTGCACGAGGTCCGGGTCGAGCGCGGGCTGGAGCCGAAGGCGCAGGTGCAGCTGGTGTTCCTCGGACCGGCGACCTGGAGCCGCGAGGACCTGCACGACATCGGCACCCTCGCCGCCGCGTTGCGCATCCGCCTGCGGGAGGTGCTGCGCGAGGACCTGGGAGGCACCTACGGCGTCAGCGTGTCGGGGAACATCGCCCGCTGGCCGCGGGAGTGGTTCCGCCTGACCATCGGCTTCGGGTGCGCGCCGGAGAACGTGGAGGAGCTGACGGCCGCGACCTTTGATGCGATCGAGTCGTTCCAGGAGGACGGCGTGGACGACGAGACGATCGCCAAGGTCCGGGAGGGACAGGTGCGGCAGCGCGAGGTGGGCCTGCAGGAGAACGGCTTCTGGCTGGGCATGCTCGCGAACTACTACCGCCACGACCTCGACCCGCGCCTCATCCTCGACTACGAGACGCTCCTCGACCGGGACAGCTCCGAGCGCATCCGCGACGCCGCCCGCCGCTACCTCCCCCTCGACCACTACGTCCGCGGCGTCCTCCTCCCCGCCCCGCCCCCCGCCGCCCCCGCCGCCGGCTCCCCTCGCTAACTCCCACCCCCCAACCCCCTGACCCCTAT
>JASFRI010000238.1:0-6645 GCA_050115015.1 Acidobacteriota bacterium | reverse complement strand
CCTGGACCAGAGCCAGGTGGACTACGAGACCATCCAGCACGTCGTCGACTTCACGGCACAGGAGACCGCGGCGGACACCCACACGCCGGGAGTCCAGTTCGCCAAGACCGTGCTCCTGGACGTGGACGGCAAGAAGGCCCTGGCCGTCCTCCCGGCCCACCACAAGGTGGACACCGACAAGCTGCAGAAGGCGCTCGGAGCGCGGAAAGTGCATCTCTGCTCCGAGACGGAGATGGGAGACACCTGCCCGGACTGCGACGCCGGGGCCATCCCCCCCTTCGGCAACCTCTACGATCTGCCGGTGTTCCTGAGCAACGCGATGATCGAGGACGACGAGATCACCTTCAACGCCGGGACCCACCGTACGGCCTTGCGGATGCGCTTTCGGGACTACCGCAACCTGGTGCATCCGGAGGTCCTGGATTTCTCCTGGGGAGCCTGATCGACCGCCGCAGGATGACCCCCGAATGACCGGCCGCGGCCGTCGTGTGCTCGTCGTCGGGGCCGGGATCTGCGGCGTCACCGCCGCCCTCGAGCTGCGCCGCCGGGGCTGGTCCGTCGACCTGTTCGATCCCGGGCCGATCCCCCATCCGGACGCAGCCTCCACGGACATCACGAAGGCCGTGCGGATGGACTACGGCGACGACGAGCACTACGTCGCGATGATGGAGACGGCGTTCCCGATCTGGGATCGCTGGAACGCGACCTGGCCCGAGCCTCCGTACCACCAGGACGGTTTCCTGCTCCTCTCCCGGGATCGCATGGCCCCCGGGGGCTTCGAGCACGACAGCCATGCCACCCTGGCCCGCCGGGGGCACCGCCTGGATCGCCTGGACCGGGAGACCCTGGCCCGGCGCTTCCCCGCATGGAACCCCGCCCCCTACCCCGACGGCTACTGGAACCCCCGGGCGGGATGGGCGGCGAGCGGCGACGTCGTCCGGCAACTCGCCGGCGAAACCCGGGCCGCCGGGGTTCGGATCCGGGAGGGAGCGCCCTTCGAGCGCCTCGCGGCGGACGGCTCCCGCATCCGCGGGATCGTCGCGGGGGGGGTGGAGCATCGCGGTGACATCGTCCTGATGGCGGTGGGCGCCTGGACCGGAGCGCTGCTCCCCTGGCTGCAGGAGGTCCTCTGGGCCACCGGGCAGCCGGTGCTCCACTTCCGGCCGGCCGATCCCGACCGCTTCCGGCCGCCGCGCTTCTCGGTCTGGGGCGCGGACATCTCCCGCACCGGCTGGTACGGCTTCCCGGCCCTCGCCGACGGCACGCTCAAGGTGGGCCACCACGGACGGGGACGCCGGGTCGACCCCCACGCGCCCCGCGTCGTGGATCCCGCCTGGGAGGAGAGAACCCGGGAGTTCTTCCGGGAGACCTTCCCGGAGCTGGTGGACGCGCCGCTGATCCGCACCCGGTTCTGCCTCTACGGCGATACCTTCGACGGCGACTTCTGGATCGACCATGACCCGGCCCGGGAGGGACTCGTGGTCGCGGCGGGAGACAGCGGCCACGGCTTCAAGTTCGCGCCGATCCTCGGTGAGCTGATCGCCGACGTCGTGGAGCGCCGCCCGAACCCCTTCGCAGCCCGTTTCGCCTGGCGGGATCGCGGTGCCCCCCGGCGGGAGAGGGCCCGTTTCCACGGATCCGGCTGAAGCCCCGGCGGGCGCCCGTCTTCGCGGTGCCCTTTCGCTGCGAGCCGCGGACCGATATCCTGGAAGTTCACATCGCGACACCGCACCGCTCAACTCGGGAGAAAGCCCATGGAGATCGGCCTCGTCGGCCTGGGAAAGATGGGAAAGAACATGGCCCTGCGGCTGCGCCGCGACGACCACCGGGTCGTGGCGACGGACCGGGATTCCGGCCCCGTACAGGAGGTGGAGGCGGCCGGGGCCGTCGCCGCCGCGGATCTCGGGGACCTGGTCTCGAAGCTGTCGCCGCCGCGGACCGTCTGGGTCATGGTCCCCGCCGGGGACGTCACCGGGTCCGTGGTGGCGCAGCTGGTCAAGCTGCTGGAGCGCGGAGACGTGATCGTGGACGGCGGCAACTCGTTCTATCGCGACTCGATCCGGCGCGCCCGGGAGGCGGCGGACGCGGGGGTCGGCTTTCTCGACGCCGGGACCTCCGGGGGCGTGTGGGGCCTCGAGGAAGGCTACTGCCTCATGGTCGGCGGGGAGAGGGAGCACTTCGACCGGGTCGAGCCCGCGCTGCGGACGCTGGCCCCGCCGGAGGGCTACCTGCACGTCGGTCCCTCCGGCGCCGGCCACTTCACGAAGATGGTCCACAACGGCATCGAGTACGCGGTGATGCAGGCCTACGCCGAGGGCTTCGAGCTGCTGCGGGCCTCCGACTTCGACCTCGACCTCGCGAAGCTCTCGCATCTGTGGAACCAGGGGTCCGTCATCCGCTCGTGGCTGCTGGAGCTCGCGGGAAGGGCGTTCGCCGAGGATCCCGACCTGAGCCGCCTCCGGGGCTACGTGTCCGACTCCGGAGAGGGACGCTGGACCCTCGCCGAGTCCATCGACCGCGCCGTGCCCATGCCGGGGCTGGCCCTGGCGCTGCAGGCCCGGTTCCGGTCCCGGCAGGAGGACTCCTTCAGCGCCAAGGTTCTGGCGGCGCTGCGCAACCAGTTCGGCGGTCACGCCGTGAAGAAGACCGGATGAACGCGGACCCCTTCGCCGCCGATCGCCAGGAGGATCCGGTCGCGCCGCCGTGCGACGTGGTCATCTTCGGCGCCACCGGGGACCTCACGCAGCGGAAGCTCCTCCCGGCCCTGTGGAACCTGAGGCTGGACGGCCTCACCGAGCCCGGGACGACGATCCTCGGCCTGGCGCGTCGGTCCCTCTCCGACGACGAGTTCCGCGGGAAGATGCACGAGGCGGTCGAGGCCCACTCCCGCAGGAAGGCCTCCGAGGGCGACTGGGAGTCCTTCGCCGCGAGCCTCGGCTACCACGAGGGAGAGTTCGGCGACGCGCAGGCGTACCGGACGCTCGCGAAGCGACTCGACGAGCAGGACCGGAAGCGCGGCACCCCGAAGCGCCGCCTGTTCTACTTCGCGACCCCCCCGTCGGCCTACGAGACGATCCTGGAGAACCTCGAGGCCTCGGGGCTCGCCGCGGAGGACGAGGACGGCTTCGCCCGGGTCGTCATCGAGAAGCCGTTCGGCCATGACCTCGCGTCGGCCCGGGCGCTGAACGCGTCGGTGGCGGCCGCCTTCGACGAGCGCCAGGTCTACCGCATCGATCACTACCTGGGCAAGGAGACCGTCCAGAACATCCTGGTCTTCCGCCTGGGGAACGGCATCTTCGAGCCGCTCTGGAACCGGCGCTACGTCGACCACGTGCAGATCACGGTGTCGGAGTCCCTCGGCGTCGAGGGACGGGCCGCCTACTACGACAAGGCCGGCGTCCTGCGGGACATGCTGCAGAACCACCTCATGCAGCTCCTCTGCCTCGTGGCGATGGAGCCGCCGGTCCGCTTCGAGGCGGACGCGGTCCGGGACGAGAAGGTCAAGGTCCTCCGGGCCCTCCGTCCGCCGGAACCCGGCACGGATGCACTCCTTCGCGCCCGGTACGGACCGGGGACCGTCGGGGGATCGGAGGTGTCCGGCTACCTCGAGGAGCCCGGTGTGCCCGAGGACTCGACCACCGAGACCTACCTCGCGGCGCGCGTTGCCGTGGAGAACTGGCGCTGGGCCGGGGTGCCGTTCTACCTGCGGTCCGGCAAGCGGCTCCCCCTGCGGGCGACCGAGATCGCGCTGGTGTTCCGCCGGCCGCCGCTGCTGTTCTTCGGGAACTCGGACACGCCGCACCTGAAGCGGAACGTCCTGGCCCTCCGGATCCAGCCGGACGAGGGGATCTCCCTGTCCTTCGGGAGCAAGCTCCCCGGCCAGAAGCTCCACATGGAGGACGTCCGGATGGATTTCCTGTACGCCACCTCCTTCGGAGCGGATCCCCCCGAGGCCTACGAGCACTTGCTCCTGGACTGCATCGAGGGGGATTCGACCCTGTTCGCGCGGTGTGACGAGGTCGAGGAGGCCTGGAGGATCGCCGACGCGGTCCGGCACTGCTGGGAGCGCCCCGACGGGCCGGAGCTGCTCTCCTATCCCGCCGGCACCTGGGGACCGACCGAGGCGGAGGCCCTGTTCCGCGGGACGGGCCACTGGCGGAGGATCTGATGGTCCCGGCCTCACGGCACTGGTCCCTGGAGGGCAGCGCGCCGGCGGCCCTGCGAATCGACCGCATCGAGCGGGATCTCGCGGCGATGTGGAAGTCCGCCACGACGCGCACCGGGGGCACGGCCGTCAGCCGGGCCTGCTCCTCGACGCTGGCGGTGCTCTGCGCGGCGGGCGACGCGGAGGAGGCTTCCCGCAGGGTGCGGACGATCTCCCGTCTCCACCCCACCCGGGCCCTGGTCCTGGAGCTGCAGCCCGGTGCCGATCCGCCCCTGGAGGCCTCGGCGGGGGCTGTCTGTCATCTGCGAGGGGACGGGCGCGGGCTGATCTGCGCAGAGGTGATCCAGGTGACCGCCGATCCCGGCGCGGAGGCGAGGCTCCCCTCGGTGGTGCGCTCCCTGGCGGTGGGCGGCCTGCCGCTGGCGCTGCTGGTCACGGCCCCCGGTCTGCGGTCGGGGCCCGCCTTCCGGGAGATCTCGAGGGACGCGGACGTCGTGATCGTGGAGTCCGGGAGTCCGGCGGATCTGCCGGGTTCCGAGGACACGTCCGTCCGGGATCTCGCGTGGTCCGCCAGCACGGACCGGCGCCGGGCCCTCGCCACCGCGGCAAGGCACCCCGCCGCCCGGACAGTCCTGACGGCGCCCCGCACCGTGCGGGTGGGCCGGCCCTCCGGGCCCCTGACCGCGGCCACGGTCCTGCTTGCCGGGTGGATCGCCGCCCGCCTCGGACTCGAGCCGGGTGCCACCGACGGGCCCGACCGTGTGCTCGCCAGGACGGAGACTCGAACCTGCCGGATCGACCTCGCGCCCGGCGGCCCGGCGCTGCGGATCGAGGGCGCGTCGGGGGAGATCGAGATGCACCTGGACGCCGGGGACCACCTGGCCCGGGTGGAGGTTCCCGGCTCGCAGGTGCGGGTCGCGCTGCGGCCCCAGAGCTTCGCGGACCGCGTGATCCAGGAGCTCCATCAACACGAACCGAATCCCGCCCACCGGGCGGCGCTGCCGCTCGGCCGGCGGATCGCCCGCGCCCTGGAGACCTCGAACCCATGATCGAAGGCATGCCCGCACCGGACCCGGCGGTCCGCATCCTGGAGGACCCGGCGGCCGTCGCCCGGGAAGCCGCGCGCCGCTTTGCCGCCGCCGCGGCACGCGCGGTGGACGGTTCCTCCGGACTGCGTGTGGCGCTCGCCGGCGGCCGGACTCCCCTGGAGACCTACCGGCTCCTGGCCCGGGACGACACGTTCCGCTACTCGGTGCACTGGCCGTCGGTGGAGTTCTTCTGGGGAGACGAGCGGTTCGTCCCGGCGGATCATCCCGACTCCAACTACCGGGCGGCCCGGGAGACGCTGCTGGACCCGCTGGGCATCTCCCCGGCCCAGGTGCATCCGATCCCGACGGATACCGTCGACGCCGCCGCCGCCGCGGACGCGTACCAGCGGCTGCTCGCGGCGCTGTTCGGGTCCCGTCCGGCCCCGCGGCTGGACCTCGTGCTGCTGGGCCTCGGGACCGATGGACATACCGCCTCGCTGTTTCCCGGATCCCTGCCTCCCGACGAGGGACGGTGGGTGGCCGCCACGCGGAACCCGGCGGACGGATCCGCGCGGATCACCCTCACCCCGGAGACCCTGCGGGCCGCCCGGGAGGTGGTCTTCCTGGTGTGCGGCTCCGAGAAGGCGGTGGCGCTGGAGCGCACCCTGAGGGCGAAGGAGCCCGACCCGGCCCTCCCGGGCTCGCTCCTGGGACGTCCAGGCGCTAAGATCCGCTGGATCGTGGATCGCGCCGCGGCGGCGCGGATCGCGGAACCTCCCGGCGGCGAGGAGGGCTGAGCATGCTCCTGGCAGGGGATGTGGGTGCGACGAAGTGCCACCTGGCGCTGTTCGACCCCGGGAGGGAACGTGAACCGGATGCCTCCGCGTCCCTCGCCAGCGCGGATCACGCGGACCTGGAGTCGGTCCTGGACGCGTTTCTCGCGGACCGGAAGGTGGCCATCGACGCCGCCGCGTTCGGCGTGGCCGGGCCCGTGGTCGCCGGTGTCTGCAAGACCACGAACCTCCCCTGGACGGTCCGGGAGACGTCGCTGCAGGATCGGCTGGGAACCCGCCGGGTCCGGGTCGTGAACGACCTGGTCGCCACCGCCCTGGGCATCGACGCCCTCCAGGAGGACGAGCTGCAGGTCCTGCAGGCGGGTTCCGCCCGGGCTCGCGGCAACCTCGCGGTGATCGCCGCCGGCACCGGGCTCGGGGAGGCGGCGCTGATCGCGGACGGCGACCGGAAGCACCCCCTCGCCTCGGAGGGGGGCCACGCCGACTTCGCGCCCACCGACCCGGTCGAGCTCGAGCTTCTCGCCTGGATGCGGGAGGGGCACGCCCGGGTCGAGTACGAGGACCTGGTCTCGGGGCCCGGCCTCGTGAACCTCTACCGGTTCTTTCACCGGGACCAGCCCCATCCCGACCTCTGGAAGGGGGACGACGAGGGGAGCAT
>JASFRI010000237.1:0-6655 GCA_050115015.1 Acidobacteriota bacterium | reverse complement strand
ATCGTCCGGCGGCTGAAGGTCCTCTGCCCGCAGCTCGGCAAGGTCAAGATCGCCGAGGTGCTCTGCCGGGCCGGCCTGCACCTGGCGCCTACGACCGTCGGTCGCATGCTCAAGGACAAGCCTGGGTGTCCGGAGCCCCTCCAAGCCGCTGCGGTCACGCGTCGAGTCACGGCTTCCCGGCCCAACCAGATCTGGCACATCGACCTGACCGCTGTGCCGACGCGCCTTGGGTTCTGGGTACCGTGGACGTCCGGCGCCCTGCCCCAGGAGTGACCCTTTTGCTTCTGGATCGCGGTCGTCCTCGATCACTTCTCCCGGCGGGTTCCGGGCTTCGGCGTGTTCGACCGCAAGCCCGACTCCGCATCGGTGCGCGCCTTCCTCGGGCGTACGATCCACCAAGCCAAGGCGACACCACGGCAGCTCATCTGCGATCAGGAGTCGATGTTCATCGCCAACGGGTTCCGGCGATGGTGTCGGAGACGGAAGGTGCAGCTGCGCTACGGCGCCGTCGGCAAGCACGGCAGCATCTCGGTGATCGAGCGGTTCTTCCGGACGATGAAGAGCGAGGGGACGCGCGCATCCGGGTGCCCTTCCGGCGAGAGCGGCTCCGCCAGGAGTTGGCGCTGTTCATGCGATGGTACAACGGTCATCGGCCGCATGGGGCGCTCGAAGTGCGGACGCCCGACGAAGTGTACTTCGGCTCCCGGCCTGCGTGTCGGCAGCCGAGGATCGAGTTGCGTGAGCGATGGCCGGCCCGGTCGCGATGCGCGCGCCCCCAGGCACCGTCGCAGCACGATCCACCGAAGGCTGTGACCGTCGAAGTCCGCTTCCTCGGCGGTCGGCGGCATCTACCGATCGTTTCTCTTCGGCGAGCAGCGTAGCCCCTCCCAACGGCTGCTTCCTCGCCGGGTGGAAGTCCGTCCTGGTCTGCTCGTCGCAGCTAGTCTGGCGAACGATCGATGTCGGTCCGCCTTTCACGACCTTCGTTCCGCCTTCCCCGCCGTCGCTATTGATCAAGATTCGACGCCGATCTTGGGGGTCAAGGATCGCTGGACCACTTCAACGCTATCAGCCGCCGGCGATCGCCGCGGCGGACGTGATCGCGCCGTCCATCCCGGACCTCGGCCTCCTCGGTGTCCTGGTGGCGGCGTGCTTTGCCGTGGCCTTCACCGCGTTCCTGCGCTACGACGTCCGGCCGGCCTGAGGCGGGGTTCCACCGACCGCCAGGACCGATTCGATGGCCGACCGCAGGGTATCCGGCTCATCGGTCCCGATGCGGTACGTGCGACCGTCGCCCATGCGGATCTCCACCGCATCGAGGCCGGCAACGTTGAACAGCCAGCCATGGGGCGTCAGGCGGATCCCCCAGCCGTACCACCAGCGGTTGCGGACGCAGCGGGCCCCTTCGATGCGGGCGACCGGGAACTGCTTGTGCACCCAGCCGGGCCCGAACCACAGGCGAACCCGCTCCGGGCCGACCTCGACCGTCAGGCCGCCGAAGGCCACGAGCAGGGCCAGGAAGAGCAGGGCCACCAGGGCGGGAATGACCGCCTGCACCGGGTCCTGCAGGCCGAGGTAGATCGCCAGCCCTGCCGCGAGGAGAACCATCGGTCCCACGGTCCAGGTGACCACGAAACCCGGCTGCCGGTGCCGGTAGAGGTTCGTCATTCCGACCCTCCCCGTCGTGCTCTCCGACTCAGTGCCGGCGGGCCGGCTCGTAGATGCAGAACGGCTCCTCGGCCAGATAGTCGCCGGTCATGGCATAGGCCCTGGAGCGGGAGCCGCCACAGATCTCGGCGTACTCGCAGATCCCGCAGCGCCCCTGGAGGAGCTTCGGGTTGCGGAGCTGCCGGAACACCGTGTGGCTCCGGTAGACCTCGGCCAGGGAGTCGGTCCGGACGTTCCCGCACACCAGCGGCAGGAACCCGCTGGGGCAGATGTCCCCCAGGTGGCTGACGAACAGGTGCCCGTTTCCCGCGTTGACGCCCCGCGCCGCCAGGCCGATGGGCGCCCCGCCGCCCCCCTCGACGTTCCGGGTGAGGTTCGCCGGCATGCCGGGATGGCCGCCTGGATGCCCGCCCGGGTGACCCGACGCCGTGGGGCGGGTTTCGGCACCCCTGCCGTCGTGGGGATGCTGCAGCAGGTAGCGCCGGAAGTGCGGTGCCTCGACGATCTTGATGATGAAGTCGACCGTGCGCCCGAACGCCGCCAGCCGGGCGAAGAGCGACTCGAACTGCTGCGCGTTCATCTGGCCCAGCTCGCGGCCGCGCCCCATGGGCACCAGGAAGAAGACCTCCCAGAAGACCACGCCGAGGTCCTTCACGAGCTGCGCCATCTCGTCGAAGTGATCGCGGTTGAACTCGCCGAAGGTGGTGTTGATCTGCAGCGGCAGCCCGACCTCCCGGGCGTAGCCGGCCCCCCGCATGGTCAGGTCGAAGGCGCCGGGGGTCTTGCGGAAGGTGTCGTGCACCTCCGCGGTCGGCCCGTCCAGGCTCATCGCCATCTGCGCCAGGCCGGCGTCCTTCAGGCCCTGGACGAGCTCCCGGGTCAGCAGCGGCGTCGCGGCGGGGATGGTCGCGACCTGCATGCCCGCGTCCGTGCCGTGCCGGACCAGGTCCAGCAGGTCCGCGCGCTTGGCCGGATCCCCCCCGGACAGGACGCAGATCGGCGTCCCCATGGCCGCCAGGCTGTCGAGCAGGCCGAACCCCTCCTCGGTGGACAGCTCCCGGGGGTCCGCATCGGCGATCGCCTCCGCCCGGCAGTGCCGGCAGGCCAGGTCGCAAGCCCGGGTGACCTCCCAGATGGCGACGAACGGGGTCCGGTCGAAGTCGACCGAGCCCATCCTCGGGCGTGCGGGTGGTGTCGACGATCCGTTGCTCAAGGGGAGCCCTCCCTGCTTTCCAGGATAGCAAGAAGCGATCCCCTGCGCAAGTAGCTGTCCCTAAAACTCTTAGCAGAATCGGCGGGACGGGGTGCGCGAAATGCCACAAACACTCTCCCGCAGCCGCGGGACCATCCCGGATCAGGGCTTCCGGCCGGCCGCCTTCAGCAACGCCATCACCGAGGCCAGGACGCCGACACCGACGATGGCGAAGGCCACGGTCCCCCCCGGCCATGCCCCCTTCTGGAACAGGAACAGCCCCAGCAGCAGCGCCGCGAGAAGCCCGGCGGTCAACGACGCGATGGTGAGGGCCGTCGCCGCCCGCCCGACCTCGGGCCGGACCAGGGAGGTGGCGATCCGGAAAGCCTGCGAGACGTCGTCGCCGTCCAGGTCGGGGTGGACGGCACGGAACTCCCGGATCTGCTGCGCGATCCGGTTGCCGAGCTCCATCGCCCGCGGCGACGGGGCAGGGGGTGACGTGAACACGGGCACGAAGGTCATGGTGTCCTCCCGATGCTGGCCGGGCCCACCGGTGCCCTCCACTGGACGGCCGACGCCCCGGACTTTCCCTTTTCCTTGCTTCATGCCATCCTTGACCCTGGCGCTGTTCCTTGTGAGCCCTATGTTGGAAACATGGCGAACGTCGCGATTCAGGTACCGTTTCTCGAAGGAAGCGCCGGGTCTCGAGGTCTTGCGGCCATTGAGGAATCAGGATGCTGAGGCGGTTCTGGCTCGAGCGATGGCGGTTGAAGTACTTGATTCGCTATCGTGCGAACAACGTCCGGTACCTGCGCTCCATTGGAGTTCGCATTGGCGAGGATTGCGGCATCTACACCTCGATCTACGAATTCGGTACGGAGCCATGGTTGATTGCGATCGGGGATCGCGTGACGATCGCCGGCGGCGTCAGGTTTCTCAACCACGACGGGGGTAGCCGTCTGTTCCGTCTGAAGCACCCCGACATGAATCGCTTCGGCATTCGCTTCGGTATCATCCACAGACACGATGATTGCTTCGTAGGTCACAGCTCGATCCTCCTCCCCGACATCGAGATCGGCCCATACTCCATCGTCGGCCCGGGTAGCGTCGTGACGAGAACCGTGCCCGGGAACACGGTCGTCGCGGGGAATCCGGCACGCACGATCTGCTCGGTGGACGAGTACATGGAGCGGCACAAGGGGAAGATGCTGACGCTGGAGGCAACGACGAGAGATGAGTTGCGGAAGGAACTCACTCTCAAGCTCTGGGGGGAAGAGCGCTAGCCAGGGCGCTCAGGGCCGGAGCTTCCGGCGTAAGCGGTGGAGCTTTCGAGCTTGTTTCTGGAAGGAAGTGAGAATGACCTCCCCCGACCCAGGATGGCGAGCGCTCCAGGGCTCGAAGGTCCGGACCGCCCCCGAGGCCGTGCGGTTGATCCAGCGCGGATGCCGCATCCTGATCGGGTCGGGGGCGGCCGAGCCGAACATACTGGTGGAGGCGATGGTGCGGGACGCCGTCCACCTCGCCGACAACGAGGTCGTCCACCTGCTGACGCTCGGGCCAGCGCCGTACGTGGCGCCGGACATGAAGGGGCGATTCCGACACACCGCCTTCTTCATCGGCAAGAACGTCCGGGAAGCGGTCCACGAGGGGCGGGCGGACTTCATGCCGGTGTTCCTCTCCGAGATCCCGGAGCTGTTCCGCAGCCGCCGGGTCGGTATCGACGCGGCGCTGATCCAGGTCTCCCCCCCCGATCGCCACGGCTACGTCAGCCTGGGCGTCTCCGTCGACGTGATGCGGGCGGCGGTGGAGTCGGCCTCGCTGATCCTCGCCGAGGTGAACCCGCGGATGCCCCGGACCCACGGGGACTCCTTTTTCCACGTGGACCGGATCGATGCCCTGGTACCGGTGGACTATCCGCTGCCGGAGCTGGCCCCCAAGCCGCCGGACGAGGTGTCGCGGGAGATTGGCCGCCACATCGCCAGCCTGATCCCGCACGGCGCCACCCTGCAGCTGGGGATCGGCCGCATCCCCGACGCCACCCTGGCGGCCCTGTCGGACCACCGGGATCTCGGGATCCACACGGAGATGCTCTCCGACGGCATCATGGATCTGGTGACGGCGGGCGTGATCAATGGACGGAAGAAGACGCTCCTGCCGGGCAAGGCCGTCGCCACCTTCCTGATGGGCAGCCGCCGGCTCTACGAGTGGGCCGACGACAACCCGGTGATCGAGATGCGGCCCAGCAGCTTCACGAACGACCCGTTCACCATCGCACGGAACGAGCGTATGATCGCCGTGAATTCGGCGCTGGCGGTCGACCTCACCGGGCAGGTGGCGTCGGACACGCTGATGGGGCGCTTCTTCTCGGGGATCGGCGGACAGGTGGATTTCATCCGCGGGGCCGCCCGCAGCCCCGGCGGCAAGCCGATCATCGCCCTCCCCTCGAGCGCCCGGGACGGCCAGGTCAGCCGGATCCAGGCGGCCCTGGAGGAGGGGGCCGGCGTGGTCACGAGCCGCGGGGACGTGCGCTACGTCGTCACCGAGTACGGCGTGGCGGACCTCTGGGGGAAGAACATCCGGCAGCGGGCCATGAGCCTGATCGAGATCGCCCATCCGGACTTCCGGGAGGAGCTGCTCGCCGCCGCCAAGGAGCGCCGCTACGTCTTCGCCGACCAGATCGCACCCCGCAGCCCTTACCCCTGGGAGGAGGCGGGGAGGGAGGTCCTGGCGGACGGCACCGAGGTCCTGGTGCGGCCCGTCCGGATCACCGACGAGGAGCCCCTGCAGAAGATCTTCTACACCCAGTCCGACGAGAGCACCTATCGCCGCTTCATGGCCCACCGGGCCGTGCATCCCCATCGCGAGATGCAGAAACTCGTCGACCTCGACTACGAGCAGAACATGGCCCTCGTGGTGACCCGGGAGGACCAGGGGCACGAGAGGATCCTGGCGATGTGCCGGTTCGACGTGGATGAGGCCACGCGTCTGGCGGACATCGCGTTCGTCGTTCGGGACGACTGGCAGCGGCGGGGTCTCGGCACGCTGCTGATGCGCCGCATGCGGGAGATCGCCCGGGCCCGGGGCCTCGCCGGCTTCAGCGCCGACGTCCTGGCGACGAACGACCCCATGCTGAAGGTCTTCCACAGGAGCGGCCTCCGGGTGCGCAGCCGCCTGGAGGACGGCGCCTATCACCTCACGCTGCTGTTCGGAGAGCCGGTCACCCCCCGGCCGGTGGGCAGCCGCCCGCAAGGTACACCCGAGCGAGACGCCTGATCCCGTCCGTCACCGCGGATCGGGCTTCACGTTGACGGTCATGGACCTGCCCCCGCGACGGATCTCGAAGCGGATCGTCTCGCCGGTCGCCAGGAACGGGTCCAGGGCAGCGAGGGGATCGTCCCCCAGCGGCTTGCCGTTCGCGCTCAGGAGACGGTCCCCGGGCCGGAGGCCGTCCCGCTCCGCGGCGCTTCCGGGCCGCAGGTCGTCCACCGTCACGCCCTCCCCGTCGATGGCGAGCATCACCCCCAGCGAGAAACGCGGCGCCGGACGGCCGACCCTCCCGCTCACCAGGTCCGCCAGCTCGCGGCCCAGGTCCTCGAACCGGCGCATGCCCCCGGTCCCCCGGGCATTGCTCATGATCACCATCATCGTGTCGGGCCCCTGCGTGTACAGCACCTCGAAGCCGAACTGGTCCCCGCCGGCCAGGAGGCTTCCGGGACCGTCCCAGTAGCGGCCCAGGTACTCCCCCTGGAGGATCTTCCCGGCAGCAAGTGCCCGGTGCCAGCGCACCATGTCGCC
>JASFRI010000236.1:0-6670 GCA_050115015.1 Acidobacteriota bacterium | reverse complement strand
GGTCGCTTGATCCGCGCCTCCGGCCGGTGCGAGAATCGACAGAGCTTCGCCCCGTCGCGAGCTCGGTTCACGGAGGAGGGTCCCATGAAGGAGCTTCTCTCGGGCAACGAGGCCATCGCTCGTGGCGCCTTCGAGGCCGGAGTTCACTACGCCACGGGGTATCCCGGCACGCCCAGCACCGAGATCCTGGAGACCATCTCCCGCCGCTATCCGGCGGTGGGGTGCGACTGGTCGTGCAACGAGAAGGTCGCATTCGACACCGCGATGGGCGTGTCGCTCGCCGGCAGGAGGACGCTGGTCACCATGAAGCACGTCGGGCTCAACGTGGCCGCCGACTCCTTCATGGTGTTCCCCTACTCCGGGTGCATCGGTGGTTTCGTCGTCGTCTCCGCCGACGATCCCGGGATGCACTCCTCGCAGAACGAGCAGGACAACCGCTACTACGCGAAGTTCGGCAAGGTGCCCCTGCTGGAGCCCACCGACGCCCAGGAGGCCAAGGACTTCATCCCGCTGGCCTTCGAGATCTCCGAGCGGTTCGAGACGCCGGTACTCCTGCGCACGACCACCCGGATCTCCCACGCGAAGGGAGTCGTCGAGCTGCGCGACCCCGTGGCGGTCGAGCCCCGGCAGTACGAGACGGACATCCCCCGGTTCCTGGTGCCGCCCTTCGCCCGGAAGCGCCGCCCCACCGTCGAGGAGCGCCTTGCCCGTCTGCGGGAGTTCAGCGAGGCCTTCGACGGGAACCGGGTCGAGGAGGGAGATCCATCCACGGGCGTGATCGCCAGCGGCGTCGGCTACCAGTACGCCCGGGAGGTCCTGCCCGAGGCGACGTTCCTCCGGCTGGCGATGTCGTTCCCGTTTCCCGTCGAGAGGGCCCGTGAGTTCTGCGACCGCTTCGAGACGGTCCACGTCATCGAGGAGGGGGAGCCGTTCGTCGAGGAGCAACTGCGCATCCACGGCATCCACAACCTGGTCGGCAAGGAGAAGATCCCGCTGATAGGCGAGCTGAACCCCGAGCTGCTGGCGGAGGCGATCCACGGCACCGCCCGTCCCGCCGGGTTCGCCGCCGAGACCTCCATCCCGAACCGGCCGCCGCTGTTCTGCCTCGGCTGCCCGCACCGCGGCGTGTTCCACGTCCTGAAGAAGCTGAAGAGCCAGAACGTCGTCGCGATGGGGGACATCGGCTGCTACACACTGGGAGGGCTGCCCCCGTACTCCTCGATGCAGACCTGCTTCTGCATGGGCGCGAGCGTCGGCAACGCCGTGGGCTTCGCGGAGGGGGTCGGCGAGGGCTGGGGCCCCCGGGCCGTCGGGATCATCGGCGACGGCACGTTCCTGCACGGAGGCATCCCCGGCCTCATCGACATGGTCTACAAGAAGAGCCGCGCGACGCTGGTCATCTGCGACAACTCCACGACCGCGATGACGGGACAGCAGGGGAACCCGTCGTCGGGGAAGGCGATCGACGGTGAACCCTCGCCGAGAGTGGACCTGGTCAAGCTCGTCCGATCCGTCGGGGTGGAGTTCGTCCGCACCGTGGACCCGTACGACATGAAGCGCCTCCGCAAGATCATGGTGGAGGCCATCAGGCACGAAGGCCCGTCGGTGGTGGTGACGCAACACGCCTGCCTCATGCTCCCGGAGGAGAAGGCGCGGCGACGGGAGCCGATCGAGCTGACCGCGGAGGCATGCAACCTCTGCAAGCAATGCTATGACCTGGGCTGCCCGGGCATCGAGTGGAGCGACGAGACCGGGCCCATCATCGACGAGCTGCGCTGCGTCGGCTGCGAGATGTGCGCCGAGCTCTGCGCCCCCGGCGCCCTGCACGCCCCGGAGGCGACGTCATGAGCACGGCCGCGGCGGCGGGCCAGGCGACGAACGTGCTGCTGGCCGGGGTCGGCGGTCAGGGCGTGCTGATGGCGAGCGAGGCCCTGGCGCTGGCCGCCATGGAGGCGGGATTCGAGGTGAAGCAGTCGGAGGTGCACGGCGTGGCCCAGCGCGGCGGCAGCGTGGTGAGCCACGTGCGGTTCGGGGCGGCCGTGCGCTCGCCGCTGATCCGCTGCGGCGACGGGGATGTCCTCTACGCCGCCGAGCGGCTGGAGGCCCTGCGCTACGCCCATTACCTGAAGGCGGGAAGGTCGATCGTCATGGACGACCGTGCGATCCAGCCGATCCGCATGCCGGACGAGCCGGAGCAACCCTACCCCGAGGACGCCGCGGGCTTCCTGCGCGACCACGGCTTCCGGGTGCTCCTGGTCCGGGCGCTGGATACGGCCGTGTCCCTGGGGGAACAGCGCTGCGCCAACGTCGTCCTCCTGGGCGCCGTCTCGACCCTGCTCCCCCTCTCCGAGGAGACCTGGGACAGGGCGCTCCGCAGGCGGCTGCCCGGGAAGGTCCTCGACGTGAACCTCCGGGCCTTCGCCGCCGGGAGGGAGATGGCGGTTCCCGCCTGAGTCCGCGCGGCTGCGCCCTCGGCGGTGGATGCCGTCGCCCCGCCCCGTGTAACCTGTGCGTCCGGACGGCGTATCTGGAGGCATCATGGGCGGACAGGGATCGGCAGGGAACGTCATCGCGGCGCTCTGCAGCTTCTTCATCCCCGGCCTGGGCCAGCTCCTCCAGGGACGGCTCCTGGCCGCCATCCTGTTCTTCGTCCTGGCGGCGTGCCTCTGGATCTTCATGCTCGGGTGGATCATCCACCTCTGGTCGATCCTCGACGCCGCCGTCTGGAAACCCCGCTAGCCGTACCCCAGATCGCGACAGGACTGGTCCGTATCCACCCATTCACCGAGCCCCCACTCGCACTGGTCTCTTCCGACGCTGTCGTTGCAGGCCAGGCCGGAGGTGAGCAGACAGACGCCCTCCTCCTTGCCGCCGCCGGATTCACAGTGGATCGACAGGGCGGCGCAGCCCAGCATCGCCAGGATGACGATCCTTCGAGCTCTCATCATGGGTACCTCCTCGTCGAGCTGCCGGCCCTCGTCCGGCGCTCTCCTCCCCCATACGCAGGGCGGTCAATTTCCCCGGAGGATCGGGTGACCGGGGGCGGTTTACAGGCACTCACCAGGTCCGGATAATCCCCCCGCCGGGCAGTGGACGGGCGGAGGGGCATGCGCAACATCACACACGAGGTGCTGGATGCCTGGGTGCCGGTCGAGGAGGTCGCGCTCCGGGAGAGCCTGGGAAGGGCCCTCGCGGTCACCTATGCAGGGCTGCTGATCGCCGGCGCCGCCGCCTTCGCGTCCTACCGGCTGCTGGTCGTGGCCGACCCGGGCACGGTGATCATCGTGGCCGTCCTTCTGATCATCCCGGTGGCGCTCATCCCGCAGATCGCACCCTCCATGCCCCTGCCCGTACTGCGCTGGTTCGTGGTCGGCCTGGTGGTCGTGCACGGGGCTCTCACCGGGGCGGGGTTCGCCCTGCTGCATTCCCTGATGGACACCACGATCGTCCTGCAGACGCTCGCGCTCCTGGTGCTGATGCTGCTGGTCACGCCCCCTGCGGGGCTGCTGGGTCTGTTCGGGGGCGCCCCAGAACGGGGGGTCATCCTGCTAATCGGGATGACGCTCCTGCTGTTCTGGGCGGGAACGACTTTCCTGGGCTGGCCGTGGGTGGTCCCGTTCGTGGCCGAGGGGGAGGTCTTCCAGCCGCTGGTGCCCCCCCCCGACTGGTGGGGCTTCGGACGGGGGATGCTGGTGCGGGCGATCCCGGCGCTGTTCCTGGTGCTGGCCCTGACCGCCTGCGCCCGCGAGGCGGTCGACGCCTGGCGACTGAGCCGCCTGAGGCTGGACGGCGGCCTGCTTCCGGGAGCGGGCTTGGGGGTCGCGGCGCTCTTCACCGGGATCATCCCCATGCTCGTGGTCCTGATGGTCCTGATCCTGGGCAGCCGGGGCTCCGGATCCCGTGAGAGGTCCAGCTGATGCGTCGGAACTCCGGCGCCCTCGGCATGACCTCCGCGGTGGCGCTCGTCACGGCGAACATGATCGGCGCCGGCGTGTTCACGACGAGCGGCTTCGCCCTCGCCGACCTCGGCAGCCGGCGAGAGGTGCTGCTGGCCTGGTGTTTGGGAGGCCTCATCGCGCTGGCGGGCGCCCTGAGCTACGGCGGCCTCGTGCGGCATATCACCGAGTCCGGGGGGGAGTACCTCTTTCTCGGCCGCGTCGTCCATCCCGGGGTGGGCTTCATGGCCGGCTGGGTCTCCCTCCTCGCCGGCTTCACCGGTGCCATCGCCTTCGCCGCGACCGCGTTCGAGGCCTACGCGGTGCCGGAGGGCTCCCGTCCGCCGTGGCTTCCCCCGGGTGCCGTGGCGATCGCCCTGATCCTCGCATGCGGCGGGCTCCACGGCCGCATCGTCCGTCATGGCCTGATCGCCCAGAACCTCGTCGTCGGCGTGAAGCTGCTGCTCCTGGCGGCCTTCATCGGTTACGCGGGCTGGCGCCTGGAGGATCCCGGCTGGGCCGGGCTCCGGCTCCCGGACCCGGGCGCCGCCTTCTCGCTGCCCGCCCTCGCGTCCTCGCTGGTCTGGATCTCGCTGAGCTACAGCGGGTTCAACGCCGCCGTCTACGTCGCCGGGGAGGTCCGGGAGGCGGAGCGGACGGTTCCCCGGGCCCTCTGGGCGGGCACGCTGGGGGTGACGGCGATCTACCTGCTCCTGAACGCGATCTTCCTGTTCGGCGCGCCGCCGGAGGCGGTCTCGGGACGGCCGGACGTCGCCGCCGTGGCGGCCGAGGCCCTCGGAGGGCCGGCGCTCGGCCGGCTGATCCGGGTGGTGATCGGACTCGCCCTGGCCAGCTCGGTCTCCTCGATGATCCTCGCGGGCCCCCGCGTCTACGCGCGCATGGCCCAGGACGGCACCTTCCCGCCCTGGTTCCGGATGCCCGCCGGGAGCGGCGAGGCCCCGGCGGCTGCGGTAACGCTACAGGTCGCCCTTGCCGTCGTGGTCTCCGCCGTGTCGACCCTGGGTGAGCTGCTCTCGTACCTCGGGTTCACCCTCTCCCTGAGTGCGGCGGGCACGGTGGCGTGCCTCTTCCTCCTGCACCGCCGGGGCGTGGCCGCGCCCTGCCCGGGCTACCCGTGGGTGCCCGCGCTCTATGTGGGAAGCACGCTCCTTCTCGCCGCCCTGGCGGCCAGCCACCGGCCCCGTGAGCTCCTCGCCTCGGTGCTGACCCTCGGCAGCGGCGCGGTGGCCTACCGCATCCTCCGACGTCCCACGGCCGGCGCGCCATGACCGCCCGGCCACTTGCCCTGGTCCGTCTCCGGGCATAGGATGCTCCCTGCGGAGCGATCCGTGAGGAGGGAGCCCGGATGAGAAGGACGCTGCTGGGTCTGGGGACACTGGCGCTCGCCGTCACGATGGGATCGGGTCAGACCCGGTCGGACGCCTACACCGTCGGCGATCTGGCGGTGCGGCTTGCCTCGGCGGTGGAATTGCACCTCGAGGAGCCCAGTCCCTCCCTGGCGCGGACCGCCCTGGCCACCCTGGGGCTCCGGATCGACGCCGATCTGAAGGCGCCCCTCGTGGAGGAGGACGCCGTCGCGATCTTCAACCAGCTGGGTTTCCACCTCTCCACGTCGAACCCGGCCAGGCCGGTGACGGAGGAGAAGGCGGCGATGCTGGTGAAGCTGATCCGCCTGCCGCTGCCGTTGACGGCGGTCTCTCCCCCTCCGAAGCCTGCACCACCCCAGCCCGCACCGATGCCCGAGCCCGCCGCGGAGCCGGCGCCCGCAACCGACGACGGTGGCAGCGGCTAGCTGCCGGCGGGTAGACGAGAGGGCCTCTAGCAGGCTGCTGAAGGACTCCGCGACCCGCGCGGGAGCCGCTTGCCGGATGGTCGGCACCGGAACGAGCTGGTGGGCCTGCCGCGGCTCCGGGCTTCCCGCAAACGACTCTCGCCCTCCGGGTTGCGGCGGCGTGGCGCTGTCTGCTTCGTTCCCGCTCCTCCCCGATGCGCATGGGGGCTAGATGCAGGGAGCGTCCGGCGACACGCCGACGCACTCGCCGTCCCCACCGCCGGTGGTGGAGATGAGGATGATCGCCGCACCCACGATCACCCCCGCCGTGGTCCAGGCGACCCAGGGGGCGACGCCGCCGCCCTTTTTCTTCTGAACGGCCATGGCCGGCGGGACGACGACCGCCAGGCTCACCTCGACCGCACCGCCGCCGGGCACCGAGACGGTCGTCGGCGCACCACTGACCGGGTCCATCGACTGACCGTCGGGCCCGATCACGTCGAGGGTCCATTCCCCAGGCTCCATCTCGCTGAACTGGAAGGCCCCGTCCTCTCCGACCGGGGCGAAGCGAGTCTCGGTGGCCTCCCCGGCGGTCCGGGACGCGCGGACCGCGGAGCCGGGCGGAAGCCCCTCGGCCTCCACGGACCCGGAGAGGGTGGCGCCGGCGGCCAGGGCGGGAAGAAGCCCGGAGAGCGCGGTCACCAGGAGGAAGCAGAGCACCTTGCGCGTGCGGGTCGGGGTGGGGATCATCATCGGGCTCCTATGGGAGGACAGCCTTGTCCGCCCCATGAGGATACCCCCGGACTCCCGGATCGCTCAAGGGCCCGGACGGGATGCGCCGGAGGGGGCAACCGGCGCGGGTCTTGCAACGGCCATGGGGCGAGGTACATCATCCCCAATGCGGCGTTCCCACCGGGCGCCGCCCGCCGGTCATGACCGGCGA
>JASFRI010000235.1:0-6678 GCA_050115015.1 Acidobacteriota bacterium | reverse complement strand
CCGCTGCTCCGCCACCGGACGCAGCTCCTCGCGCTTCTTCTCCCAGTCGATGCCGGCCCGGGCCGGGTCGCCCCCCTGCTGCACGATGGCCCCCACCAGGGACTCGAGCATCTGGTTCAGCTCCCCCTCCACGAGCCCCTCGGGGACCGGGAAGGCGTGGCCCTCAACGAGCTGCTTGACGAGGGCCTCCCGGAGATCCCGGTCCGCCTGGTCCTCCGCCCGGCGCTCCAGGTCCTCGCGGACCCGGACGCGGAGCGCCTCCAGCGAGTCGAACTCCCCCAGGTCCTTGGCGAACTCGTCGTCGAGGTCCGGCAGGACCCGGACGCGGACGGCCCGGAGGGTCACCCGGTAGCGGTCGGGCTCCGACGGCTCCGTGGCCACGGCGTCACCCGACCCGGATGCCTCCGCCTTCTCCGCCTCCGCCGCCGGCGCCTCGACGGTGACGTCGCGCTCCCCGCCGACCTCCAGGCCGAGTAGCTGCTTCCGGAGCCCCTCGATGACCCCCTCGGGGCCGAGGTCGAGGGTGATCCCCTCCCGGAGCTTCCCCGTGGGCGCACCGTCCGCCCCGGTCGGCTGCAGGTCCAGTACCGCCAGGTCCCCCTCCTGGAGGCCGCGGCCCTCGACGGCGTCGTAGCGGGCATTGCGCTCCCGGAGCCCCTCGAGGTTCTTCTCCACCAGATCCTCGGTCACCGGGGGCCGCTTGCGGACCGCCTCGAGCCCCTTGTACTTCCCGAGGGTGAACGACGGCAGGATCTCGAAGGTGGTCCGGAACGTCAGCGGCCCGCCGTCCTGGTACGAGTACTTCTCGACCACCGGCGGCCGGATGGGGCGCAGCTCCCTCTCCTCGATCACCTTCCAGGAGTAGTCCTTGGTGAGCTGCTCGATGACCTCCCCCTCGATCTCCTTGGCGTAGCGCTTGCGCACCAGCGCCGGGGGGATGTGCCCCTTGCGGAACCCCGGCAGCCGGAGGTTGCGGGCGTACTCCCGGGCGGTGCGCTCGATCCGGGCCCGCACCTCCTCCTCGGGGACCTCTACCTCCAGCGCCCGCCGGCAGGGCGCCTCCTCGTGCACGGTGGCCTTCATCGTCTTCGTCCCTCGGGGCGCCGGGCGCCGACCGGTCTGTCAGGGGTGTTGGTGCGAAAGGCGGGATTCGAACCCGCACGGGTTTCCCCACTGGAACCTAAATCCAGCGCGTCTGCCAGTTCCGCCACTTTCGCGTCGCTCCTGCCGGGCGCGGAGACCCGGCGGCGCGCTCGGCGTGGCGCCGCTGGACGCCGGAGGACCCGGCCCATTCCGGAGGATGAGGATGGTGAGCCGCCAGGGACTCGAACCCCGAACCCGCTGATTAAGAGTCAGCTGCTCTGCCAGTTGAGCTAGCGGCCCACCCGGTTCACCCGCGGACCCGCGGGCGGAACTTCCCCGCCGTCCTCGACGGCTCGTTGGTACGCCCGGCAGGATTCGAACCTGCGACCTACGGATTCGAAGTCCGGCGCTCTATCCAGCTGAGCTACGGGCGCGTGTTCGTCGTCTTCCTCCCGGCCCCCCGGGGGGACCGGATTTTGGGGTGGGTGATGGGGCTCGAACCCACAACCCCTGGAACCACAATCCAGTGCTCTACCGTTGAGCTACACCCACCATCGAACTGCACCGCGGGTTCGGACCGCCCCTTGGCAACATGGTGCGCCTGGAGGGACTCGAACCCCCGACCCTCTGCTTAGAAGGCAGATGCTCTATCCGGCTGAGCTACAGGCGCAAGGACCCGCGGACCCAGCCGGACGTCCCGCGCCCGGGCCGGGCGCCGGTCGATGGAAACCGGGGAGATGGTACGCCTGAGAGGATTCGAACCTCTGACCCCTAGCTCCGGAGGCTAGTGCTCTATCCAGCTGAGCTACAGGCGCCCGATTCCCCATCCGTCCACGCCCGACCGGGTTGGCGTCAACTGCAAGCAAGACAGAGGCTTGTCCTGCAGCGGTCGAGGCACCTTCTCAGGCGGGGACGCCGGATTCTGTCACACGCCCCGGGGGGTGTCAAGGACGCCACGGCGGCCCTCCGACGGGCTCCCGGGGGCGTGCGACGGGGAGCATGCCGTCGGTGCAGTCCTCGAGATAGCCGCACCGCGGGCACCTCATCTTGCACCCGCGCTCGAAGCAGCCGGACCCGCAGTTCGGGCAGGGCATGGCGCCCGCGCCGGGACGGGTCCCGCCGCCACCATCCTGGTTCATCCGCGTCCTCCCCTCCCGCCGGTCTCCCGCCCGGCCCCCGGCGCCCGCGGTGGATCGGGCCGTCGGGTGCCCTTTGCCCTTCACGCGCCCCACCGTATGATACGCGAATGAGGCCCGAGTCGGGACAGACCCTCTCCCATTACCGCCTCGTCGAGAAGATCGGCGAGGGCGGCATGGGGGTGGTGTGGAAGGCCGAGGACACCGTCCTGGGGCGCACCGTGGCCATCAAGGTGCTCCCGGCGGACGTCTCCCGCGACGAGGAGCGGCGCCGGATGTTCCTGGAGGAGGCGCGGCTGGCCTCCTCGTTGAGCCAGGCGCACATCGTCCAGGTCTACGAGTTCGGCCGCGAGGGTGCCCTCGACTTCATCGTCATGGAGTACGTCACCGGCAAGCCGCTCGGCCAGGTGATGCAGGGCCGGCCGCTGCCGCCGGAGAAGGTGGCCACGTGGGGCGCGCAGGTGGCCCAGGCCCTCTCCCGCGCCCACCGGAAGGGGCTGCTCCACCGGGACCTGAAGCCGGCGAACATCCTGATCACCGAGGACGGCGACGCCAAGGTCGTGGACTTCGGCCTGGCCACCCTGTTCCGGCGCAACGACGAGGGTGGGGAGCCCGCCTCGGACCTCGAGACCCGCACGGGCCTGGGGAGCGCCGGAACCGACGGCAAGGTCGCCGGCACCCTCGCCTACATGTCGCCGGAGCAGTTGCGCGGCGAGCCCCTCACGCCGCACAGCGACATCTTCTCCCTGGGCGTGGTGCTCTACGAGATGACCACCGGACAGCGTCCCTTCGCCGGCGCCACGCCGACGGACACGGCACAGCACATCCTCCGGGGCAGGCCCACGCCGGCCCACGAGCTCGTCCCCAAGGTCCCCCTCGACCTCAACCGCATCGTCGAGAAGTCCATGGCCCCGCGGCCCGGGGAGCGCTACCAGACGATGGAGGACCTGGCGGTGGACCTGCGGCGGCTGGGCCGGGACCTCGAGACCGGCTCGTCGCCGGCGTACGAGGATCTGCTCCAGGGGGTGGCCCGCCCCGCGAGCGTCCGGCCGCGCTGGATCCTCCCGGCGGTCGTCGGCGCCGGGCTCGTGCTGATCCTCCTCGTGGTCTGGATTGCGTCCCGCGGGTCCTCCAGCGCCCCCGCGGCGGACGACCGGACGGTCCTGGTGACCGCCCTGGAGGTGCGGGGACAGACGGACGGCGCCGACTACGTGGGTCGCGCGTTCGCCGAGGCGATGGCGGTGAACCTGGCGCAGGCGGCCGAGCTGCGGGTCCTTCCCGTCCCTTCCCCGGAGGAGTTCGAGGGACCCGTGACCGCGGCGGAGGCGCGCCGCCACGGCGCGGGGCTGCTGCTCGGCGGTGCCCTGACCCGGAGCGCCGAGACGATCCACGCGAGCCTGAGCCTGGTGGACACGACGCAGAACCGCATCCTCTGGGGCGCCCAGCAGGACGCGCCGGAGGGAGACCTGGCGAAGCTGGCCGCGGCGCTGGCGCGGGAGGGTCTGGAGAAGCTCGGCCTCGGCGCCGAGCGCGTCCTCTACGATCGCCCGCAGAACCTCACCGGAGGTCCGGCCATGGCGGCCTCCGCAGAGCTCGCCCAGACGATCGGCGCGCTGCGACGCTACCAGCTCGTGGAGGCGCGCGACGCCAGCCGGGAGCTGGTGGAGGCGTTTCCGGAGGAGCTGGACGCGCAGATCCTCCGGGCCGCCACGCTCAGCCAGATGTACTTCTCGGCGCCGGTGGACCGCAGCCGGGAGGAGCTGGATCGTCAGCTCACGATCCTCAAGCGGAGGGCACCGGACTCGCCGTACACGACCCTCTTCGAGGCCACCATCAGCCGTGACATGGCTGCCGGCATCGCGGCGCTCACGGCCCTCCTGCAGCGTGACGACCTGACACCGGCGTTCCGCGGCGTGGCGCTCCGGACCCGTGCGTGGGCGAAGCGCAACGCCGGCGACCCCGCCGGCGCGGTGGCCGACCTCGAGGAGGCCCTGAACCTCGATCCGGCGGACGCCGAGACGCTCTCGGACCTGGGCTACGTCCTCCGGGAGGCGAACCGTCCGGAGGAGGCGGTCCGGCGCGCCCGGCAGGCGGTGGCCCTGGAGCCGTCCCTCTGGTTCTACCGCCACGCCCTCGGGCATGCCCTCTCCGGCCTCGGCCGCGACGACGAGGCCGCCGCGGCCTACGAGGAGGCGTGCCGGATCGCCGGCCTGCAGCAGCCCTGCGCCGCCGCGGCCGGCGCGCTTTACCGCGCCGGCCGCGAGGAGGAGGCGCTGGAGATGGCCCGGAAGGCCGCCGCCATGGAGGACAGCATGGCGGGGGTCTACAACCTCGCCTGCTTCCACGCCCTCCGGGGGGACCGGGATCGGGCCATGGCCTTCCTGCAGCGCGGCATGGAGGAGCTCGGCTGGTTCAGCACCTGGCTCGCCGACGACCCGGACCTGGAGTCGCTGCACGGCGACCCGGAGTTCGAGGCGATCCTGGAGGAGCTGCGGCGGCGGCAGGAGTGAGGTCGATCCCGGGAAGCGCGGGCAGCACCCGGCGTTCCGTCCTCGCCTAGTCGCAGGCCCCGACCGCCTGGGGAAGGCACTGCGAGGCGCCGGGCGCCCGTGGCGTGCCGTCGCTGGCGTTGCCGTAGTGCCCCTCGCGGTTGGCGCTGAGCGGCACGATCAGGTAATAGCGATCGCCGGAGCCCGGGGTGAAGGTCGCCGTCGTCATGCCGCCGGTGCTGCAGGCGATCTCCACGTGGCTCGTGAACTCACCGAGGACACCCTCGTAGATGGCGTAGTCGGTGTCGCTCCCGAGACAAGACGGACTCCAGGTCAGCGTCAGGTCTCCGCCGCCGGCCTCCAGGGCGGTGACCGGAGCGCCGGGGAAGAAGTCCCCGTCCGGGACCGCCCCCGCCAGGACCGGTGCCGGCGTGCAGGTGTCGGCCTCCTCCTCGCAGACGTCGCCGCCGGAGCACGGTGGCGCCCCCGCCTGGCAATCGCCGGCGGGGTCGCAGAATTCGGCGCCGTTGCAGAACGCATCGTCACTGCAGAAGGCGTCGTCGGGGACGTTGAGGCAGCCGTCACCGGTCTCGTCACAGCTGTCCACCGTGCACGCCACACCATCGTCGCAGCTCACCGGGGAGTCCGGCGCGCAGACGCCCGCGTTGCAGGTCTCGGCGCCGTTGCAGAACAGGCCGTCGCTGCAGTCGGCGTCGTTCAGGCACTCCACGCAGGCATCGACCCCCTCGTCGCAGAACTGCCCGGCGCACGGGTCGGTCCCGGCCTGGCAGTCCGCGGTCGGATCACAGCTCTCGGCGCCATTGCAGAAGTTGCCGTCCCCGCAGAGACCGTCGTCGGGGGTATTGACGCAGGCATCGGCGGCCTCGTCACACCCGTCCACGGTGCAGGAGACGCCGTCGTCGCAGGCGATCGGGGCCCCGGCGGCACAGATCCCCGCGTCGCAGGTCTCGGCGCCGTTGCAGTAGATGCCGTCGTCGCACTCGCCATCGGTCCCCTCGTCCACCGCGGCGTCGCAGTCGTTGTCGACCCCGTCGCAGGTCTCGACGGTGGCCCCAAGGAGGGGATCGCAGCTGTCGACGGGCATTCCGTCGACGCAGTCGAGCACGCCGACGTTGCCCGCGCACTGGCCGGCGCCGCAGGAGGTCGCGGTGGGCACGAACCCGTCGTCCGGGACCCCGTCGCAGTCGTCGTCCTCCCCGTCGCAGTCGTCGTCGAGCCCGGAGCACGGGGCGGTCCCGTCACCGACCTCCACCTGCTCCAGGTAGGCGACGAGCTCGTCGATCTCCGCCCCGCCCAGGCCGGCGTACGGGGTGTGCGCCGTGATCGCCGCATCCAGGGTGGCGGCACGCCCATCGTGCAGGTACGGCGGGGTCTTCCACACGCCCACCAGCGACGGGGTGTCGAACCCGTCGAGAACGCCACCGAGGCGCTCCCCGCTGGTGGGCAGGTAGGTCCCCACGTCGTGCCGGAGTCCGGTCGGGGAATCGGTCATCGCCGGCCCCGTGTGGCAGGAGTCACAGCCCTGGGCCCCGAACAGCAGCCGGCCCGCCTCCGCCTCGACGGTCAGCACGCCGCCCGGGCCGCGGTGGGGGCTCGTGGGGGGATCGTCCAGGGACTCCAGGTATGCCGCGAGGGCGTCCAGGTCCGGGCTCAGACCGGCCTTGGGCGGGCCGAGCACCGCCTGGGTGGCCAGGTAGTCCCCCTCCTCCATGAGGCCGTCCCCCAGGGCGAAGTCGCGGATCTGGTTCTCGAAGTCGTGCCACTCGTCGAAGTTGCCGGTCCAGTGCAGCAGGCCGTGGAGGGAGCCGCCGTGTCCCTCCAGCGTCAACGTGTTCCGCAGCCCCTCTCCCTTGTCCTTGAAGTCCCAGATGCGCCCGTCCCCGCCGCCCTCGTTGTGACAGGAGGCACAGGCCATGTAGCTCTCGGTGGTGAGCCGCATGTCCCGGGCG
>JASFRI010000234.1:0-6681 GCA_050115015.1 Acidobacteriota bacterium | reverse complement strand
TCCGAGGTCGTGATGCCACAGGACGTCCCCGTTCAGGTCCAGGCAGGCAAGTCCCGCGGTGGGGAAGACGACCACCAGGTGCTCGCCGTCGGTGGCGGGCGACGAGTTCGCCTGGGTCGCCTTGAAGTGCCTCCGGGTCAGCGGCACGCCGCGCCCGACCTCGGTCTCCCAGAGACGCTCGCCGCTCCACTTGTCGTAGGCGATCACCATCCAGCGGTGCGGTACCTCCTCGTCGACGCCGGTTCCCTCGCCGGTGAGACCCGTGCGGATCTCCTGGGGGATGCCCTCGGCCACGGCGGTGGTGACGAACACCCGGTCCCCCCAGACGACGGGACTGGAGTTCCCCAGCCCCGGGATCGGCGCCGACCAGAGCACGCCCTCTCCCGTCTCGAGATCCCACCGGGTGCGGGTCTCGGCACCGTCTCCGACCCCCGATGCGTTCGGCCCCCGGAACGATGGCCAGTGGACCGTGGCCCCCGTGGCCGTCGTCGCCTCGACGGGGCGGAACGCGCCGGCACCCGCCGGCTCGGCGACGCTCTGGCGCAGGCTCTCCGGAGGGCCGTTCCCGCTCCGGAGCGACAGCCCCTCGATGGTCCCGGCGCGGCCGAAGAACGCCGCCTCCAGCCCGGCGTCGGTCGACCCGAAGCTCTGGTCACCGATCACGGTCATCGCCACCTTCGGGCCGCCGTCCACCGACAGCCAGAGGCGATCCCCCTCCACGGTGGCCTCGACGATCCGGTCGGTTGTCTGCCCCTCGAAGCGGCCCGTGAACCGGGTCAACTCCTCCGCGGAGAGGACCGGCGGCTCCGGATCCGGGCGGGAGGTGGCGGCATCGAGGATCTTCTGGAGCTCGGGGGAGAGCTCCGTCGCCCCGGCGCGCATCTCCGACAGCGCCGACTCGTTGATGGGGCCCGCGGTCACCGCGGCCCGGGCCAGCTCGAGGTTCCCCCCCTGCAGCGCGACGGCCAGGGCGGTTTCCCTCCCGTCGGCCCCGGCCTCCACGAGCAGCAGGGCGACGTCCGGGTGGTCGCCGAACAGCGCCATGTCCAGGGCACCGGCGCCGTAGAAGGTCTCGCGATGGTCCGGGTCGGCCCCGCGGTCCAGCAGCAGCCGGACCACGTCGACGCGCCCGTTCGCGGCGGCCATCAGCAGGGGCGTCGAGCCGTAGTTGTCCTCGCTCTCCAGCGGCACGCCGGCGTCGAGCAGCCGGCCGGTCTCCGCCACATCGCCGGCCCGGACCGCGGCGAACAGCTCCTCCGGCGACGGCGATTCCCCCGGCCCGGAGCATCCGGAGAACAGCACGAGGAGCGCGGCCAGCACGGCAGCGAGCGTTCGGTTCGAGGCAGCCATCGAGATCTCCCGCAGAAAGGTCGCCTCGCGGCGACCCCCCATTCTAGCCGCTTCGACGACATCCGGGCGACTTCCGGGAGGTCTTCCGGGGTCTTCCGGGTCGGACCGTCACAACCTGCGGGAAATTCGGCTCCAGGCCTCCTCAACGGTCCCTGCGGGGGTGATCTGCCTGTGGCACTTCAGGTTGCGGCGGTCCGATCCCGAACCCCGATCTGAGCCCGAAGTCAGGGGCGGAGGGCGCCTGTGAGGACGTAGATGTCGGCGGTGTCGGTATCGCGGGTGAAGGCGGCGAGGTGGCCGTCGGCGGACAGGCTACCGTTGTGGACGTGCCAGCGCCCCTTCCCCTCGATGACGACCTGCGGCTCCCCCTCGATCCCGGGCAGCCCTCCGGCGCCGGCGCCGGGGCGAAGCTCCAGCCGCAGCAGGCTCAGGTTCATGTGGCTCTCGGCGTTGAGATAGGTCGCGACGCGGCCGTCCCGCGAGACCGCGAGCTCCTCGATCCAGCCGCGGGTGAGCAGCTCATCGGCGCCGGTCTCGAGGTCGGCGGCGCGTAGATCCCGTTGCGTCCCCTCCTCCGGCTCCCGCACGTAGAGGACATGGTCGCCGTCCCGGTAGAACACGAACCCTTCCATCCCTTCGAGAAGAGGTCCGGTGATCCGGCCACCCGGCTCGACGAGGAATAGGGCGCCTCCCTCCGGCCCGGCAACCGCCAGCCCCAGCCGGGCGCCGTCCGGCGACCAGTCCGCGAAGGAGACGGTTTGATCGTCGAGCTCCTCGGTCCCCGCTCCGACGCGCGCCAGGCGACCGCCGTCGATCTCCAGCGTCCAGGCCCTCATCCCGGCCTCCCGATCGGAGACGAACACGAGCGATCGGCCATCCGCCGACCAGCGGGGAATCCCGTCGAGGCCCGGGTCATCGGTCAGCCGCCGCTCCTGTCCGGTCTCCAGATCCAGCAGCCAGATCTCGAAGTCGCCGGTCCGGCTGGACATGTAGGCCACCTGGGTGCCGTCGGGAGACAGCGCCGGCGCGAAGTTGTCGTGGGTGTGGAAGGTGAGCCGGCGCCCCTCGCTCCCGTCGAGGGCCTGGAGGTAGAGGTCCGTCTGATGGCTGAAAGTGGAGACCGCGACCCGCCCGTCCCGGGAGAGAACGGGGAACGCCACGTCGATCGGAGCGGCCGTGATCCGGTCGAGCCGGCCGGTCGCGACGTCGAGCTTCCAGACGTCGCCCGTGCCGCCCCGCTCCGAGGAGAAGATCACCGCATCGCCGGATGCCGTCCACTGCGTGGAGCCGGCGTCCTCTTCCAGCAGCAACCGGGACTCGCCCCCGGCGGCGGGAAGGACACGGATCCGGCCCTTACCGGACTGCCGGCTGCGGGCGAACACGATCTCGCGGCCGTCGGCGGAGAACGAGGCCTCGCCGTCGCTCTCCCCCGGGCCCGGCTGCGTCAGCCTTGTCTCCTCGCGGGTCTTCAGGTCGATCTTCCAGAGGGACCGCTGGCGCTCCCCCTCCGCGGGCCGGGAGAACACCAGAACGTCGCTGTCGGGTGACCAGGGCGCCACGCCGAGCGCGTCCATGAACAACCCGGGCGGCTGCCGGGCCAGGTCCACCAGGCGCTGCGCCGGGCCACCGAGCGGGGGGATCAGGAAGATCCCCGCCCGGTCGTCCCGGAATGACGTGAACGCGATCCACTTGCTGTCCGGCGACCACCGCGGCGGCCCCTCGTCATACGGGGACTCGAACAGCGGGATCGGCGCGCCGCCGGCCGTCGGCAGGACGAACAGGTCGGAGGACCCCTCCGCCGAGTGCGCATAGGCCAGGAACGACCCGTCGGGGGACCAGCTCCCCGCCCCCTCGACGCCGGTGAAGCTCGTCAGCGGGGCGATCTTCATCTCCGTCGGTGGGGCGGCGGAGGCCGGACCGGAACCGGGTGGCCGCCAGAACCAGGTGATGGCGGCCACTGCCACCGCAAGCGCCGCGAGCGTCCAGGGCAGCCACCGGAGTGCGGGTCCGGTCGAGCCGGCGGGCACGGCGACGGCCTCGGGCTTCTCCGGCTCCGCCCTGCCGGCCACGGCGTCTGCGAGAACGAGGCGCGCGTCGGCGATGGCGTGCAGCCGCTCCCTGGGCTTGCGCTCCAGGCAGCGCCGGAGGAGCGTGCGGATCTCCCCGGGCGTCTCCGGCGGCAGCGTGTCCCAGTCCATCTCCCGGGTCAGCACCGCGGCGAGGGTGTCGGGCACCGTGTCCGCGGCGAACGCCATCTTCCCGGCGAGCATCTCGTAGAGGACGACGCCGAACGCCCAGACGTCGCTTCGCACGTCCACCGCGCCGCCGCGCGCCTGCTCCGGGGACATGTACGCCGCCGTCCCGAGGATCATGCCCTCGAGGGTGCCGCGCTGGGTGAGCGTCGGCGACGCTGTCAGCGAGACCGCGGCGTCACCGCTGGCCGGGGAGGGCTCCATGGCCTTCGCCAGGCCGAAGTCGAGGACCTTCACCCGTCCGTCCGGGCCGACCTTGATGTTCTGCGGCTTCAGGTCCCGGTGGATGATCCCCTTTTCGTGCGCCGCCTCCAGGGCGTCGACGATCTGGGCGGCGATGGCGAGGACCTCCTCGAGCGGGATGCGGCCCGCGGCGAGGCGCTCCGCCAGCGTGGGCCCCTCCACCAGCTCCATGACCAGGGCCTGCGTGCCCCGGGACTCCTCGATGCCGAACACGGAGGCCACGTTCGGGTGGTGGAGCTGGGCGAGGAGCTTCGCCTCGCGCTCGAACCGGGCGAGGCGGTCGCGGCTCTCCGTGAACGCCGCCGGCAGGACCTTGATCGCCACCTCGCGATCGAGGCGGCTGTCGGCGGCGCGATAGACCTCTCCCATGCCGCCTTCACCCAGCTTCCCGGTGATCCGGTAGTGCGCGATGGTCTCGCCGATCATCGATGCGGACGTCCCTCCGTTGGTGGGCGGCGAATCAGATGGCGGAGCCGGTGCCTCGATCCCGTCCGGGAAGTCGAGACATCCAGGCATGATAGGCTCACACGGCGAGAATGTCGATCGCGAGGCGCCGGATGGAGCGGGGCCGGGAGTTCGACGCCCGGGCAAGGTGCCGCGGATGGGTTTCCCCGCGTGAGCGGCACCCGGGTCGATCGGGTCGAGGCGGGGACCCGAGGCCTGCTCCCTCATCCGGGAACGCTTCGTCACCCGCTGCGGCGGCTGGAGGTAGGAGACATGAGCGACGCGCCCGAGGTCGTGGTCCACGGTTTCGAGACATCGAACAACTTCAAGGTCCGCATCGCGCTGGGATACAAGGGCATCCCTTACACGTTCCAGACCATCGATCCGGCCGATCGGTCGGAGATCCGGAGGCTGTCCGGGCAGCACCTCACGCCGGTGCTGGTCCATGGGGATCGGGTCCTGTTCGATTCCGCGGCGATCCTGCGCTACCTGGAGGCGAACTTCCCCCGCGACAGACCGCTGTTCGGGACGACCCTGGCCGAGCAATGGGCCATCGAGGACCTCGAGATGTTCGCGCGCCATACGCTCGCCGGTCCCATGACGCAGGTCGTGCACACCCGGAAGTCCGGCGCCGCGGTGGACGAGGCCATGATGGACCGTTGCGCGGCGTCCTTCGCCGATTCGGTCGGCGTCCTCGCCGGGAAGCTGGGCACCCGTCGCTGGCTGGTCGGTGAAGCCATGTCGGCGGCGGACGTGACGGCTGCCGCGGTGCTCCACCGGGTCCGCCAGGCCGGGCTCTTCCCCATGCCCGCCGTGGCCGCCGGGCTCGAGGACTGGGTGGGCCGCGTCGTCGCCTTCGATCGCCACAGCGCGGGACCGATGCCTCCGGGTCGGACCGAAGGAAGTGACTGAGCCGTGGGGATCTGCGTCGAGATTCACCCCTCCCAGCGAGCTTAGACGGCCCTTTTCGGCCCCGAAATGGCCCGTCTAACGCACAGGGTCTGCCGATCAACCCCGCTTGGAAGCCTCATTCCGACCTCCAAATGGGGGTTCTAAGGGCGTACAGACCCCGGCTTTTTCCCGAAAAGCCCCTCGTGTCAGCAGCTTCCCGCGGTCCGACCCGGTTCAGGGGTTGAGGGCGGACTCCAGGTGAGCGGCGAGGCGGACGGCGGCCCGCATCAGGCGCTCCTCCATGACACCCTCGAACTCGTCCCGGTACGCGTCCGTGAGCTCCAGCTTTCCTTCCAGCGGGATACAGCTGTCGTCCGCCCAGCGGCAGTAGCGGAAGGGAGGCTGCGTGGCGATGTGGTAGGACTCGTTGGCCCAGGCGACGGGATCGCCGCCGGTCCAGTCCGCGTGGTCCGTGGCCTCGAGCTTCTTCAACAGCTCCTTGACGTAGGGACCGATCCGATCGCCCTCACGATTGCGCTTGTCGAGCATCCGGCGGTTCCAAATCTCGTATAGCGAGTAGGGGCCGTAGAAGCCCTCGGCGATGATCGACTCGCCGTGTTCGTCATCGGCGTAGGCCACGTGCAGCGGCTGGTGGAGGTCACCGATCCAGTGCCCGAGGAAGATCAGTGCCTCGGCGTGCGCCTTCGAGTCCGCAGACGCATCGGTGAGCTGCTTGGACGACTCGGCGATCCCGGTGAAGAGGCAGCCATCGCCGCAGTCGGATGCCTTCACGTCCCGTGCGGTGCGGGGGACGTCCACGAAGTGCCACGGGTCGAATCGCGAGAACCGCTTCCAGCGCTCCAGCTCGGCTGCCCGGCCGCTCTTTCCCTCCGCGACGGCCCTGTCGTATTCCGCGGCCTTCTTGCGCGCCAGTTCCGGAAAGACGCAGGCGACATCGTAGGACTCGTAGCGATCCCCGTCCGGATGCTCGTACTTCCCGACGAGCTCCATCACCTTGCTCTGTGTGCCCTTATCCAGCAGCCGGTACGCCATCTCGCAGATGACGCGATGGCCGTTGTCCCCCCAGGACCATGCGGGAGCGATGGTTGCGATCGCGATCAGAAGGGCGAGAACGACCCTGCAAAGCTGTCTCATGGTGGATTCCCCGATCGAGGCCGGTCGATCCGAACGTTCCGGCCAGCGTGGTCCAGGAGAATCTAGCAAATGAGACCGGGCCTCGGAAGGGTACGCCGGAAGGTCCCGTCTCCACGCGAACTCCGTGATCCCGTGGATCGGCCGGGAGACTCCCCCGTATCCGGGGGTGGGCCGTGACCGTTCCGTCCCGGTCGGAAGCGTGGACTTCCGAGGGGTCGTTCGGTTCATGGAGACGTCTAGGGATTCCCCGGACGGGCCGCACTTGAAAGGGGGTCCGCTTCGCGGCCCAATCAGACCGTGAGATCGTGCTTCCAAGCCCGTTTCAGCCCCCTCTTTTTCGCGCAAA
>JASFRI010000233.1:0-6692 GCA_050115015.1 Acidobacteriota bacterium | reverse complement strand
CCCGCGCCGGCCACGCGCCGATCCGTGACGAGCATGAGACGCGGCCAGCCGCCGTTCCCGCCCGGAATGCCGCGCCTCCTTCCTTTGACAGCACGCAACCCTCTGCTAAAATACCACTTTCGTCGCCCCTGGAGGAAGGTCCCTTGACCCTTCGCGGCCGCCGCCTGGCGGCGTTCCGTTACCTGAACTCCGCCCCGCTGCTGGCGGGGCTGCTCGGTCCGCGGCGTGCGCCCGGGGCGGAGGACCTCCGATTCCTGTTCGGGACCCCCGCGCAGTGCGCGCGTCACGTGGCGGACGGTGATGCCGTGGGGGGGCTGATCCCCACCATCGAGTTCGCCCGGATCGACGGGCTGGAGATCGTGCCCGGGGTGGCGATCTCCACCGAGCGGCGGGTGCGGTCGGTCATCCTCGTCGCCCGGCGGCCGCCGGCCCGCTGCGGCAGCATCGCCGTGGACGCCGCCAGCCGGACCTCGGTGGCCCTCCTGCGCATCCTGCTGGCGCGGCGGTACGGCACCCGGCCGGACCTGGAGGTGATGGAGCCCGACGCGGTCTCGATGCTGGCCCGTCACGACGCCGCGCTGCTGATCGCGGACAGCGCGCTGCGGGACCTGCCGGCGGATGTCGAGGTGCACGACCTCGCCGACGAGTGGCATGCCATGACCGGCCTGCCGTTCGTCTTTGCCGTCTGGGCGCTGCGACCGGGAGCACCTTCCGGGCTCGCGGCGCTGCTGGTCCGGTCCCGGGACGTCGGCCTCGCCAACCTGGAGCGGATCGCGACGGAGGAGGGGCCCGCCATCGGTCTTCCGCCGGCCGACGCCCTCGCCTACCTGCGGGAGAACATCCGCTACGAGCTCGGCGAACGGGAACGGGGCGGGCTGCAGCGCTTCCTGGAGCTCGCCGCCGAGGAGGGGCTGGCGCCGGCGGCGGCGGCCGGACGGACGTCACCGGGCGCCGCGGCCGCGGGGATGCGACCGTGAGCGCCGCCCGGAGCATCCTGGAGCGGGCGGCCGGCGGCGAGCGCATCGCCGCCGCGGAGGGCGCGCTCCTGCTGCGGGAGGGTGACCTGCTCGAGATCGGGGAGGCCGCCCACGCGGTGCGCTGCCGGGTCAACCCCGGCCGACGGGTCAGCTACATCATCGAGCGCAACATCAACTACACGAACGTCTGCATCACGTACTGCACGTTCTGCGCGTTCTACCGCGCTCCCGGCCACGGCGAGTCGTACGTCCTCACCGACGAGGCGCTGCACCGCAAGGTGCGGGAGACCCTCGATGCCGGCGGGACGGGCATCCTCCTCCAGGGAGGCCATCACCCGGACCTCCCGCTGCCCTGGTACGAGCGGATGCTCGGCGGGATCAAGGAGCGCTTCCGCGTGCACGTCCACGGGTTCTCGCCGTCCGAGCTGCTCCACATCGCGAAGGTCTCCGGGGTCCCGCTGCCGGAGGTGCTGCGACGGCTCCGGGAGGCAGGGCTGGATTCCATCCCCGGCGGCGGCGCCGAGATCCTCGTGGACGCGGTGCGCGACCGGATCGCCCCGCTCAAGACCCGAAGCCAGGAGTGGCTGGACGTCATGGAGGAGGCCCATCGCCAGGGACTCACGACCTCCGCGACCATGATGATGGGCTGCGGCGAGACCCTGGAGGACCGCATCACCCACCTCGACCGCCTGCGCTCGCTGCAGGATCGGACCGGCGGATTCAACGCCTTCGCCGCATGGACGTTCCAGACGGAGAACAACCCGCTGGGGATCAGGCGCCGGCATCGGGAGGCCACCGCCATCGAGTTCCTCCGCACTCTGGCCGTCTCCCGCATCTATCTGGACAACTTCCCCCACTTTCAGTCGTCCTGGCTGACCCAGGGGATCAAGATGGGCCAGCTGGCCCTGCGGTTCGGCGCGGACGACATGGGCAGCGTGATGCTGGAGGAGAACGTCGTCTCGTCCGCCGGCTCGTGTCATCGATCGGACGCGGAGGAGATGGACCGGGTGATCCGCGGCGCCGGGTTCGAGCCGTTCCAGCGCGACAACCTCTACCGTCCCGTGGACGCCGCCGCTGTCGGCGCCAGCGGCTGACCCGGGACCGGCCATGGACCTCGCGGGCCTCCTGTGGCGCCGGAAAGGGCTGATCCTGTCCGTCACGGTCGGTGCGGTGCTGCTGGCCTTCCTGGTCACCCTCGGGATGCCGGAGACCTACCGGGCGACGGCGACGGTGCTGATCGCGCCGCCCGGCTACCGATCGGAGATCGCCCCGGAACCGGTGACGGCCGAGACGTACAAGGAGATCGCCACGACCCCCGCCGTCGTGATCGGCGCCCTGGAGCACGCCGGCCTGACGGACCCCTCGTGGTCGCCGGAGATCGCGGCCCGCCGGATGCGGGTGGAGACCTACGAGGAGCGTGGACTCTACAACTCCGTCCTGGTCAGCCCCCTGCTCGGCCTGTCGGTGACCGACCGGGATCCGGAGCGCGCCCGGGCGGTGGCGAACGGGTGGGCGGCAGCCTTCCAGGACGTCAGCCGTCAGTTCAAGGGGGAGGGCTCCCGGCGGCTCGCCGACGTGCTCGAGGGACAGGCCGCGGCCGCCGGGGAGCGTCTGCAGGCGGCCGAGGACGAGCTGCTCGCGTTCCGGAAGGGGGCGGGGCTCCGGGTCCTCGAGGAGGAGGCCCGGGTCCAGGCGGAATCGCTGGCCGGTGCGCGTACGACCCGCCTGCAGGTCGAGGGGGAGCTACAGGCGACCCGCGCGGTGCTGGCGACGCTGCAGCGCACGCTCGACTCCGATCAGGGCCCGCTGGCCGGACCGATGCAGGCCGCGGTGGAACGGCTCGCCATGGAGTCGGCGCAGGTGAGAAGCTACCGCCGGGAGCAGCGGGTCGCCAACCTGGAGGAGGAGCTGGAGACGAGCCGGACCCGGCTCTCGGTGCGCCAGGAGAACGTGACGACGCTGGAGGCCCGCCGGCAACGCGCCTCCCTGGAGGTGAAGCGGATCGCCTCCCTGCTCGGGGAGGCGGAGAAGCACGACCCGGTCGACGCGGCACGGAGCTCGGGGGGAGACGCGATCCCCGCGGCGGACCTGCTGCTCCTCGACCGGCTTCAGGACTCGGCGCTCGAGGCCCTGCGGGAGCGCTACTACGAGGCCCGGGTGGACGCGGAAGCGCTTGGCCCGCTCATCGAGGAGCATCGCAAGGAGATCGCGGCGCTGCAGTCCCGGGTGATCGAGCTCGAGGAGATCGTCGCCGGACACCGGGACGCGCTGGCGCTACTGGAGGAGCGCCGGGATCGCGAGCAGCGGCGGATGGAGGACCTGGGGAAGCTGGGCCGATCCCTGCACGAGGACGTCGCCGAGCTCGCGGTCGAGGTCGCCCGCCTGGGGGCACGGGCAGAGGCCATCCGTGACCGGGAGCGGCAGCTCCGGGCCGAGGCGGCCGAGCTCGATGCGAAGCTGGTCGCGGCGCGCATCGAGGACGAACACCTCGCGGCGGAGCTCGCCCGGGTGCGGGGCCTCTACAGCGGGATCGCGGCCCGTGCGCAGGAGGCGCGCGCCGCGGTCGCGGGGGACGCCTCCGACGTCTCCATCGTCTCGCCCGCGGCCCTGCCGGAGCGCCCCGTCTCCCCCCGCCTCCTCCTCAACCTGCTGGCAGCCGCCCTCTTCGGTCTGGCGGCCTCGGCGGGGCTGCTGGCGCTCACCGGCCGTCCAGCCCGAGTGCCGTGAGGCACGGGGGCGTCACCCGGTCATGTCCTCGCCCCTGATCCGCGCCGCCGCCCCGCCCGATCGCGACGTCCGGGCGTTCGAGTGGACGGCCGCCGCCCTCCTCGTGCTGGCGGGCGGCTACCTGGCGGGCACCGGCGCGCACCTCTACCTGGCGCTGCTGCTCGGCGCGATCATCTCGGTGGTGGCGCTCAGCCGGCCCGGGCCCATCCTGATGGCGTACCTGATCTACATGCCGTTCGAGGAGTTCCTGCTGAAGTGGGTCCCGGAGGGAAGCGCCTACCTCGGACTGCGCTACGGCCCCGAGATGGGGCTCTACCTCATGCTCGGGGCGGTGATCTGGGGACGCGCGGTCTCCGGCCGTCGCCCCTGGTTCCGGCGCACTCCCCTCGACCTTCCGGCGGCGATCTTCGTGGCGGTGGCACTGCTCTCGGCGGTGGTCAACGGCACCCCGCCCCTCCTCGTCGCCCACGGCCTACGCTGGCTGCTGCGCTACCTGGTCGTGTACTACCTGGTGGTTCACCTGGAATGGAGCCCCGAGAGGAGGCGGCGCTGGATCGGGGGGCTGCTGGCGGTGGCGGGCCTCCAGGCGGTGATCGGGATCCTCCAGTCCGCGGCCGGGAAGCCCGCGTGGGACCTGCTGGCCGCGGACTACTCCAAGCGCGGCTGGGTGACCGACGAGGTCAAGCTCGATCCGAACTACCGCCGCGGGGTCTTCGCCACCATGGGGAGCTACTTTGCCCTGGGGACGTTCCTGTCGCTGTGGATCACGGTGGCCCTGGCGCAGTTCTGGTCCACCGCACGGCGCCGCTGGCTCGCGGCGGCGGCCTTTCTCGCCGTCGGCCTGTTCCTCTCCTACTCCCGCCAGGCAGCGCTGGGCCTGATGATCGCCGCGCTGGCGCTCGCCTGGATGTTCGGGCGCAGGGCGCTGATCGCCGGCGTGCTGATCGTGGTGCTCCTCTACCTGGGCGCGGGCGCCTGGGTGTTCCTGACGGACACCTACATTCCGGGCAGCAACATCGATCGCCCCGTCCACGAGCGGTTCCTGGGCCCCTTCACCCGGGAGTACTGGCGGATCGACTACACATTCCGCGGGCGCTCCTACCTGCTGTTCGACGTGGGCGGACGGCTGCTGCGGGACGCGCCGCTGCTCGGAGAGGGACCCGGCATGTTCGGAACCCAGGCCTCGCTGACCTACGGCAGTCCCGTCTACCAGCGGCTCAAGATCGACCCCAGGAACCTGTTCGACGTCTACTGGGTCGACGTGCTCGGACAGGTGGGCCTGCTCGGCGTGCTCGCCTTCCTCGGCCTGCTCTGGGGGGCCGGGAGGGCGGCGTGGCGCCGGGCCCGGGAGGCCTCGGACCCGGGGGAGCGTGGTCTCGCCCTGGCGGTGGCGGCGCTGGTCCTGGCCGTGTCCGTGGCGTGCTTCTTCGGCCCCAGCCTCTCAGACCGGTATCTGTCGCTCTATCTCTGGACGCTGGTCGGCATGATCGCCGCGCCCCGTCCGGAGCGGGAGAGCGCATGAGGGTCCTCGTCGTCACGAACATGTACCCCGACGATCGCCGTCCGGTTTACGGGGAGTTCGTCCAGGAGCAGGTCGAGGCGCTGCGCCGGCAGGGGCTGGAACTGGAGGTGCTGTTCATCGATGGGCAGACCACGAAGCGGAACTACCTCACGGGGTTCGGTCGCGTGCGACGGGCAGCGGCGGGCCGTTTCGACCTCCTGCACGCTCACTACGGGCTGACCGGGTACCTCGCGGTCCGGCAGGACCGGCTGCCGGTGGTGATCACGTTCCATGGAGACGACCTGCTCGGGACTCCCGCTCCCGGGGGCGGGCTGACGTGGAAGAGCCGGGTGGCGCGGGCACTGGGGCGACGGGCGGCCCGGCGGGCCCGCGCGAACATCCTCGTCTCGGAGGGGATGCGCGACCATCTCCCGGACCCCGCCACCCGGAGGGACGCGGTGGTCCTCCCGCTCGGGGTCGACCTGGAGCGCTTCCGGCCGCTCTCCCGCGAGGAGTGCTGCGCCCGGCTCCGCCTGGACCCGGCCCGATTCCGGCTGCTGTTCGCCGCGGACCCGGAGGTCCCCAGGAAGCGGTTCGGCCTCGCCTGCGCCGCGGCGGCCATCGTCCGGCGGGAGGACCCCGCCGTGACGCTGCACGTGGTCAGCGGTCGTCCCCCGTCGGAGATGCCGCTGCACATGAACGCCAGCGACGCGCTCCTGCTGACCTCGGTGCACGAGGGCTCGCCGATGGTGGTCAAGGAGGCGCTGGCCTGCAATCTGCCGGTGGTCGCGGTGCCGGCGGGAGACGTGGCGGAGAGGCTCCGGGGAGTCGCGGGGTGCCGCGTGGTCCCCCCGGACGTGGAGGCGCTGGCGGAGGGGATCCGCTCACGGCTCCGGGAACCGGTCCCCATCGACGGCCGGGCGGCGGTCGCGCACCTCTCCGCGGAGCGGGTCGCCGCGCAGGTGGAAGAGGTGTATCGCCGCGTCCTGGATGGACCATGTGCGGGATCTGCGGCCTGCTGAGCCCGGAGGGGCTCCCGGAAAACGGCCGCGAGGCGGTCCGCCGGATGGCGGCGCGACTCGAGCACCGGGGCCCGGACGCCGGGGGCTTCCACTTCGAGCCCACCGTCGGCCTGGCCGCGCGCCGTCTCCGCATCGTCGACCTCGACGGGGGCGACCAGCCCATCGGCAACGAGGACGGCTCCATCCAGATCGTCTACAACGGCGAGATCTACAATCACCAGGATCTGAGGGAGCGACTGCAGGCGTGCGGGCACCGGTTCCGCACCCGGTCGGACACCGAGGTCGTGGTACATGCCTACGAGGAGGACGGGCCGGATGCGCTGACGCGCCTGAACGGCATCTTCGCCCTGGCGCTGTGGGATGCCGGTCACCGGCGTCTCCTCCTCGCGCGCGACCCCTTCGGGGTGAAGCCGCTCTACTACGCGATCCAGGGGCGTATCCTCGCCTTCGCGTCGGAGATCAAGG
>JASFRI010000232.1:0-6713 GCA_050115015.1 Acidobacteriota bacterium | reverse complement strand
CACGAAGGTCACGGCAAGCGCCTTTCCCATCGGCTTTCCGGTGGCGGGGTTCACCACCTGGACACCCGCCTCCGCGGACACGTCCCGGAAGGTGCCGTTCCCCTCGTTGCGGTACAGGTACGAGTATGCACCCTGGTACTGCATGGGCGGGCCGTAGGCGCGGTCCTTGCCGTTCAAGGTGAAGTTGAGCCGCAGGTCGATCTCCCGGGACCACTCGACGTAGTTGCAGACGAAGAGGTCCAGGTCCCCGTCGTTGTCGTAGTCGAAGAACCCCGCGCTGGAGCTCCAGGCGTCCGGGGCCCCGGCAACGCCCGCCGGATCCGTCACCTCCTGGAAGTGGCCCCCCTCGTTCCGGAACAGGTGGTTGGGGCCGAGGGCCGACAGGAAGATGTCGCGATCGCCGTCACCATCGTAGTCGCCGACGGCGACCCCCTGGCCGTAGAACCCGACGTCTAGGCCCGAGCCCGCGGTGACGTTCTCGAACCGCCCGGTACCGTCGTTGCGGTACAGCGCCATCGTGGCGGCGGTCCCGCCACGGCTCTCCGGCCAGTCGTCCGAGTTGACGAATAGGAGATCGGGATCCTCGTCGCCGTCGTAGTCGAAGAAGGCGACGCCGCCGCCCATGGTCTCCGGCAGGAGCTTATCGCCCCGGGCACCGGTCTCGTGCCGGAAGTCGATTCCCGCCTCGCCGGTGATCTCGGTGAAGGTCACGAGGGGCATCTGCGGCTGGCTCTGGTCGAGGGGGCCGGGGACCGTGACGGGTCCCCGGGCGACGATGGTCTCCGTCTCCGGCTCCTCCCGTGCCAGCCAGAGCGCGAGGGCGATGCCGGCGACGAGGAGCGCGATGACCAGGAGGGACCAGCGGAACGCGGTCCCGATGACGGTATCATCCTCGGGGACCAGCTCCTCCTCCGGCTCCGTGCCGTGCCGGTCCAGTTCAGTCGTCATTCCGCGCCACCTCCACGATGCCGGGCTGGTCCGCGTCCCTGCGGAGATCGTAGATCACCACGGCCTCCGCCGCCTTGTTCGATGCGGGGTACTTCAGGCGGGCCTGGGCGACCGCGTAGTCCCGCGCGTTATCGTCGGGCTTGTAGCGCGCATGCAGCTCCGTGTGCACGCGCTCCTGTTCCGGATCTCCCAGGACCCGGTAGACCTGCTTGAGGCCCCAGTGGGCCGTCAGGTTCTCCGGATCGTAGGTGAGCGCCTCCAGGAAGCGATCCCGCGCCCGTTCCATGTAGCCGCGGCGCCCCTCCCCCCGCTCCTGCAGGCCCCGCTGGTACAGGGCGTTCCCGAGGGCATCCAGGACGCGGTAGTCCTTGGAGAAGTCGAAGTCCCGTCCCTCCGCCTGGGCAAAGCCGCCCTGCAGGATCTCCTCCAGGTTCGTGATGGCGAGATCGTAGTCGCCGTTGGCCTGGGCGACCTGTGCCGCGAACCAGAGCAGCGACCACTCGTTGGCGGCCGGCGTGAACGCCGCCGCCCGCCGCAGCGCATCCTGGGCGTGGGTCTGGACCAGCCCCTCCTTGATGTAGACCCGGGCGAGGTTGATCGGGCCGTCGGGCCGCCCGAGCTCCTCCACGCGGGTGAACGCCTCGGCAGCCTGCCGCAGCTCCCCGAGCTGCCCCTTGCGGAGCAGGCCGATGCCGTAGTCGTTCCAGCGCTGCCAGGGCTCGATGGGCGAATCGCGGTTCGGGGTGACGCCGTCGCCCGCCGCCACCGGGAAGGTCACGTGGTCCTCCGCCAGCGTGAGGATCGGCAGATCGTTGTAGTAGGCCTCGTCGCCGGTGACCAGGCGCATGTAGCGCGTGTCGAACTTCCGGTAGCGCAGCCGCACGTCCACGGCGATCGGTCCCTGGAGATCCGCCGGGACGTCTAGCCGGTAATGCACGACGTCGGCGGCGCCGGGGGGGATCTGGTGGTTGTAGAGGGCGATGAAGATGTCCTCGGCGTTACGCCGGTCGATCCGGTTGCCCTCCCGGTCGATGACGAAGGCGTTGACGAAATGCGCCCATGGATCGACGGCGTTGTCCGCGGGGTCCAGGAACCCGCTGCGCCCGACCACGCGCTCCCCGCTGGTCGCCGCGACCTCCAGCCAGACCTCGTTGGAATCCGCCGTTCCCTGGGTGAACAGGTGCCCCATCTTCAGCGTCCGGATCACGACCTCCAGGAGATAGGTCCGGCCGGGCTGCAGAACCGGGATCTCCGGCCGGACGGGCGCGATGAGCCGGCCGTCGATACGGCCGTCCTCCTTCACGCCGAAGATGTCCACGCGCATCACGCCCTCGTTGAACTTCCGGTGCGCCTCGATGGCGGCGTCCGCGTCCGGCATGCGGTCGCGGACCAGGAACGGGATCGCGGTGTTGGCGGAGGGGAACTGGTGATCCAGGGTCTTCACGAGGCCGGAGTCGTCCCGCACCCGGGCCGAGAAGTTCGGCGCGTCGGAGACCTCGAACAGCGGCATGTGGCAGCCGTTGCAGTTCGGCTCGGCCTTCGGCGGGTAGTAGAAGCTCGTGATGCCGTGGCCGGAAACGCCGCTCAGCCAGAAGGCGTCGTAGTGATCCTGGCCGCGCAGCCACTTGTAGCTGTTCAGCTCCGGCGGCAGGTGCACCTTGTGACAGGTGCCGCAGAACTCGGTCGACCGGTGCAGCGGCTTGAGGAACGTCGCCTTGTGGAACTCGGGCTTGGCCTTCACCAGCTGCCGGTTGACCCAGCGCAGCAGCGGGTTGTCGCTGAACGCGAACGGGTAGTGCACGGGCTCGTCGATGGTGTAGTCGGCGTTCCCCTTGACGCTGTTCACGTGTCCGATGCTGTGGCAGACCGTGCAGGTGATGCCGGCCTGCGCCATCGGATCCCCGGCCAGGTCGTAGTCCGGATCGTCGAACTTGGGGTCATCGAAGGCGCCGCTGAAGAAGGGCACCGGGTCGTGGCACCCGGCGCAGAACCGGGAGCCGTGCACGTCGCCGTCCCGGGCCATGAGAGTCCGCCGCGTGTTCTTGACGCTGAACTCGTACGGGGGGTTGTTGAAGGAGCTGAAACGGTGCACGCTCTGCGCCCAGCCCTCGTGCACGTCCGCATGGCACTCCTGGCAGTAGGCGTCGTTGGCCAGCACCCTCGCCGGGATGAAGTTGCCCGTGGAGGTGCGCGCCAGGGAGGGGAAGAAGTACTGCTCCCCCGACTCGGGTCCGGCCACGTTCCAGGATCGCGGGTCCTGGCTGTGGAGCAGGAGCATGCCGCCGGCGAACGCCGCCGCCACCCCGGCCCAGGCCAGACCGGTCCGCCACCGGATGCGCCGGCCCGCCAGCCGGTGCAGCACGAACAGCCAGATCACGGCCAGCGGGCTGAGGACGTGGATCCAGTAGGCGGTGGAGCGTGCCAGGGGCTGGTTCACCTCCAGCCGCAGTCCGGCCACGTCCACGCGCATCAGCACGATCCCCGTCACCAGCAGCAGCAGCGCCACGGTGAACAGGGCGTACCCCGCGCGGATCGCCCGCCGGTTCGGACGATTCCGGGCGTTCCGGATGTGGATGGCCCCGAACGCCACCACGGGCACCACGAGCAGCAGCCCGAGCACGAGGTGGAGCCCGAACATGACCAGGTAGAACCAGTTCTGGTAGCGCGGCCCGGCGATGGTCACGCTGGCCAGATAGACGGCGTTGACCACCAGCACCGCGAACAGCCCGAGGACCACCGCGAGCAATCGGTGCAGGCGGGGGCCGACGACCGGGACGTAGCGCTGCCTCCGCGGCTTCTGCGTCGTCTTCTCGTCGTCTCGCCGGGGTCCGGCGTCCGTCTTGTCCCGCAAGCTCTCCATCCCTCCCGACGGACCGTCACGTCGTGCCGCCACCGGGATTCCGTGAGTGTCCCGTCGCCGCGGCGGGTTTCCACCCTTCGAACCGGCAGGTGGTGAATCAACCGGGCCAGGCGGTCGTCGTGGGGGTGCCGATCTCCTGGGGAACGAACCGGGGGGGAAGATACGGGTAGGGGGCGGCGGGGTCAAGTCCCGCCCGTCGTGAATATGCGTGCGTTATTCGGTGCCGCGCCATCGTATGCAGAGAATATGCATCCAGAAGTTTTTCTTTTACAGTCGCATACCGCATTTTCCGGAAGGGGAATATCCACAGCTGTGTGTGGAAAACAGGCTGCCGTCGGCCTCTCCGTGATGGGCGGATCAGCCCGGGGGGTCCTCCGGCGCGCCGGCACCCTTCTCCCAGGTCGGGCCCAGTCCCCGGAACTCCCGCTCCGCCTGCGCCCTCGCCGCCTCCTCCCGGGGATGCCAGGTCTCGGCGAGGACGTTCCACGAGGCATCGCAGTAGAGCAGGTAGACGGAGGTCTCCCCCTCGTAGCGGACGATCGCCAGGCCTTCGGGGTCCACCGCCGAGCCGCCGCCGGGGCCGAGCCTCCCGTACCCGAGCGGTTGCTGCCGTTCGTCCAGATGGGCATAGAGCAGCACGCCGGCTCCCCCGAGGCTGCGGGGTGGGGTCGCCCGGCGACCGCGCTGCGCTCCCGTCACGAGGGGCCGGCCCCGGGGCGGGCGGGGCGCCGCCCACGGTAGCAGGCGCCTGCTGGCTGTAAAAAGCTGTCTAAGCCGTAAAGACCGTGTAAAAGCCGGGACCCCACGGCGGCGGAGGTGGTCTGCCGCTCGTAGCACCGTGATGACGTCGACGAGGCTCGCCGCATGAACTTCCTCTTCTGGGCATCACAGGAACGGCCTCCGGCCCGCCCTCCGGGCCGGCCGCCGCTCCTCATCCTGGGGCTCCTGGCCGCCTCCGCGGTCGTCCTGGTCGGCCGGACGTGGGTCGGCGGCGGGGAGATCGATCCGGTCGGGAGCCCCTTTCTGATCCAGCACGATCTCGAGACGGCCTCCGCGCCCGCCAATCCTAACCCTAACCGGGATCGATCTCCCGACGCGACCGGCAGGCGGGCCGACGGCGGACCGGCGTTCCTGCGCACGAGTGGGTAGCCGTTCCCGGCTCCCTTGATCCGCGGGACCGGTTGCCGTTGAATCCCCCCATGCTGCCCCCCGACAGCGCCGACATGCTGCCGCGGATCGTCCGTCGCAACGCCCGCCGGATCGCCCGGGCCCGACGGCGTCTGGAACCCCTCGCCCGCAAGCGGGAGGAGCGTGAGGCGCTGCGTGCCCTCGCGGATACGGTCCGCCACCTCCGCGGGGCCCGGCGCGCCGGGTTCTACCTCGCCCCGGCCACCCGCGGCTGGCTCGGCGGCGTCGAGGAGGCCCTGGAGCTCCGGGAGCCCCCTGCGGATCCCATGCGGCTATTCTCGCGGGTCGCCCGCGGCCCCTACCTGGCCTCCCTCGTGCCCGGCGGCCGGCTCGACGGGCACCTGCACCGCAGGGCCCGGGCCCTGGGGCGCCGGCTCGTGGCCCGTCGGCTCCGGGAGCTCCCCCTGGTGGTGGCCTTCCTGACCCCGCCCGGGAAGCGCTACGGCCCCTTCCGCCCCGGGCTCGCGGCGGACGGCTACGAGGCCCGGCGGGCGGGAGAGCTCCACCTGGATCAGCCCGTCCCTGCGGTCCTCCGCCTGCGGTCCGGCGCCCGTCTGGAGCTCCGGGAGGGCGGCCTCTCGGTGCGGCAGCCCGGGGCCGGGGCCCGCTGGGTCCCGCGGGAGGTCGTGCCGGGTACCGGCATCGTTCTGGCGAGCCGGGTCCACTCCGGCCGCCACGGGCTCCGTCCGGGAGCGCCCATGCCGCGCCTGGCGCCCCGTCTGGCCGAGGCCCTCGACCTCGTCCGCCAGGCGTGGCCGGAGATGGCGGGGGAGGTGAACCTCCACACCCGGGAGATCGTGCCGCTCGTGGAGCGGGGGACGGTGAGCTACTCCCTTCCCTCCCGCCCAGGGGTCTCCTACATCAACGTCGAGGGAAAGCGCCTGGTCGACCTGGCCGATGATCTGGTCCACGAGACCGCCCACCACCGCCTGCACGGGCTGGAGGAGCTGACGCCCCTGGAGCGCGAGGGGGAGGAGGCCTACTACCATTCCCCCTGGCGCCGGTCGATGCGCCCGCTGCACGGCATCCTGCACGCCACCTACACGTTCTCGTTCCGGGCGGAGCTCCTCCGCCGGCTGCAGCGCGTTCCCGGGCGGCTGCCCCGCGCCTGGATGCAGCGGGAGGTGGGCCGGGAGCGGGAGGCGCTGCGCCGGTCGCTGTTCGACCTGGCGGACGCGGCCGACCAGGGACTGCTCACCGCCGCCGGGATCGACCTGATCGACACGCTGCAGCGCGATCTCGGGACCTGGCGCTAGCCTCTAGCTCTTCTTCGTCGTTGCCTTCTTGCGCGTCGTGGTCTTCTTCTTCGAGGCGGCGGCGCGCCTTCCCCCGGTGGACCGCTTCTCCAGCCGGTCGAGCCGGCGCTGGACCTCCCGGAGGTCCGCCGCCGTGGGCACGCCGAGACGTTTCAGGACCCCCGCCACGCGCGCCTCGAAGCCCCCCTCCAGGCTCGTCCAGGCCTCCCCGGCCCGCTTGCGCATGGAGGACGCCTTCTTCTTGCCGGCGGCCTCGAGGTTCTCGCCGCGGTCGACCAGCTGGCGGAAGACCCGGGAGCCCTCCTCCTCGGCCATCGAGACGGCCCCCAGTCCCGCCAGCCAGATCTTGTGCGCCGAGGCCCGGACGTCCTCCATGGCCCCCTTTTCGCGCTGCTTCTTCTGCGTCGCCATCGCTCCCTCCCGCCCGGCGAGCCGGGCTTTGCCCCCCCATTCAATCGCAC
>JASFRI010000231.1:0-6768 GCA_050115015.1 Acidobacteriota bacterium | reverse complement strand
CGCGGCGATCTCCAAGGCGGCCATGGCCGGTGCCTGCTCCGGCTGCCGCAAGTCGCTGGAGCGCTTCGTGTCCATCTACGGCGCGGAGGCCGGCAACCTGGCCCTCAAGGTGCTGGCCACCGGGGGTGTCTACATCGCCGGGGGAATCGCGCCGAAGATCCTGCCGGTCCTGCGGGACGGCCGCTTCACCGAGTCCTTCAACCGCAAGGGAGCGTTCAGCGACCTGATGCGGTCCATGCCGGTGCGGGTGGTCCTGAACCCCCGTACGGCCTTCCTGGGAGCCGCCCGCATGGCAGCGCAGCTCTGAGTTCCGGGTCGGGAGCTCGATGGGGGGAGCGGCGCGATTCTGGAGCACCTACGGGGAAGCGGCCCGGACGGCGGTCGGCTTCTTCTGGAAGGCCGGATGGGCCTTCGTCCTGGGCTACGGGGTCAGCGCCATGATCCAGGCCTTCGTCCCCCGGGATCGGCTCACCCCGTACCTCGGGTCCGCCGGCCTCCGGAGCGTATCCCTGGCCACGCTGTTCGGGGCGGCCTCCTCGTCCTGCTCCTTCGCCGCCCTGGCCGCCGCGAGAGCGCTGGTGCTGAAGGGAGCCAGCTTCGTCGCGGCGATCGCGTTCATGTTCGCCTCGACGAACCTGGTCATCGAGCTGGGCATCCTCATCCTGATCTTCCTGGGCTGGCAGTTCCTGGCCGCCGAGATCCTGGGTGGCCTCCTGCTCATCGCCATCAGCACCATCCTCGTGCGCCTCACCGCCCCCACCGCCTGGTTCCGGGAGTCCCGGGAGGCGCTGCAGCAGAAGGCCGACGCCGGCGACGAGGATTTCGACTGGCGCCGCCGGATCCGGAGCCGTGAGGGCTGGGAGCTGGTGGGCAGGAAGTTCGTCTCGGACTGGAAGATGGTCTGGGAGGAGATCCTCATCGGGTTCACCATCGCCGGCTTCATGGCGGTGCTGGTCCCGGCCTCCGTCTGGGAGCGCGTGTTCCTGATGCGCGCTGCAGGAGCCCTCCCGGACTGGGTGGTCGTCGTCGAGAACGCCGTGGTGGCGCCCTTCGTCGCCGCCGCCACCTTCATCGGCTCGATGGGGAACATCCCACTTGCCACGGTCCTGAACGCCAACGGCGTGCTGTTCGCGGGGATCATGGGGTTCATCTACTCCGACCTGATGGTGCCGCCGCTGGTGATGATCAACGTCCGGTATTACGGGTGGCGGGTAGCAGTGTACATCGCCGGGATCATGTTCGCGAGCATCGTGATCACGGCCCTGACGCTGCACTACGGCTTCGGAGCCCTCGGGATCATCCCGGAGAGCGGCCACCGCGTCGCGGAGACCGTGCAGTTCGCCCTGGACTACACCTTCTACCTGAACCTCCTGTTCGCGGGCGTGGCGGCCGTCCTGGTCCGGCTGGGCCTGGCCGGCGGGGAGCGCGAGCGTCAGGGCTGGCGGATGCACCTCGGCCCGAAGCGGGTCCTCTCGCTGGTCTGCGTCCTCGTCCTCCTCATCGGCCTGGGGGCCTCCTTCATGTCCCCGGCCTGATCCGGTCGCGCCGCGGGCCGTGACCCGGATCATCCCCCACCGTCACGTCCTGCCACCACCCGGGTTCCTTGCGTGTCCCGTCGCCGCGTTGGTTTCCACCCTTGGAACCGGCAGGTGGTGAATCACCCGGGCTAACGGAAATCGGCGAGACGGACGGGAAGGCGGCGGGAGCCCCAGCGCCCGGGAGCGTCCTCGAACCGGCCGGCGCAGGGCGTGCCGCAGAACTCGCAGCGGCCGCCGGGGGACAGATGCCACTCGGTGAGCACGTACCAGTCCCGCCCCACGATGAGCTTGCCGCAGCCCGTGCAGTACGTGGCATCGCCCTCCGGATCGTGGACGTTGCCGGTGTAGACGTGATGCAGGCCGTTGTCCAGGGCGGCCCTCCGGGCGGACTGCAGGGTGGCGAGGGGCGTCGGCGGGTGATCGTCGAGCTTCCAGTCCGGATGGAAGGCCGAGAAGTGCAGGGGTACGTCCGGTCCCAGGTTCTCCCGTATCCAGCACGTGAGCCCGTCGATCTCCGCCGCGGAGTCGTTCTCCCCGGGGATCAGCAGCGTCGTGATCTCCAGCCACACGTCGGTATGGTGCTTGAGGTACACGAGGGTGTCGAGGACCGGCTGGAGCCGGCCGCTGCAGATCTCCCGGTAGAAGCGATCCGTGAAGGCCTTGAGATCCACGTTGGCGGCGTCGATGTGACGGAACAGCTCCGCCCGGGGCTCCGGGCAGATCTCCCCCGCGGTGACCGCCACGGTCCGGACGCCCGCCGCCCGGCAGGCCCGGGCGACGTCCACCGCGTACTCGAGGAAGATCACCGGGTCGTTGTAGGTGAAGGCCACGCTGCGACAGCCCAGCTCCACCGCCGCCCGGGCGATGACCTCCGGCGAGGCCTCGTCCGCCAGCGTATCCACCTCCCGGGACTTGGAGATATCCCAGTTCTGGCAGAACTTGCAGGCGAGGTTGCAGCCGGCGGTGCCGAAGGACAGCACCGGCGTGCCCGGCAGGAAGTGGTTCAGGGGCTTCTTCTCGATGGGATCGACGCAGAACCCGCTGGAGCGCCCGTACGTGGCCAGGACGACCTGGTCGTCCAGCCGCCCCCGGACGAAGCAGAGCCCCCGCTGTCCCTCCCGGAGCCTGCAGAACCGGTGGCACAGGTCGCACTGGACCCGGCCGTCCTCCAGCCGGTGCCAGTAACGGGTCGGCACGACCCCGGTTCCCTTCTCGATCGGGACGTCCATGGCTTCCCGTACATTCTAGCAGCGCCCGGGTGAGGCTTCCGGGCGCTGGCGCGCCGCGGCGGGAACGCCTGGCGTCCCCGCCGCGTCGCCGTCACGCGGCCTGCTCCAGGAGCTCGATGGAGTGAACGGCGACCTGCTCGTCACCGATGATCACCTCGGCGCGGTACGGGCCGGGGTCCATCTCGTCCGCCTCGACGGTGAAGTTGATGTAGGACTGGCCCGCGGGCACGTCCGCCTCCTCGGACCAGACCTGCTCGCTCGTGTCCTCGTTGAAGAGGGTGACGCGCACCCGCGAGCCAGCGGGGGCGTCGGTGACCTCCATGGAGAGACAGACCGTATCTCCCGGCGCGAACCGGTCGGTCCGCTGGTCCGCCGGCACCTTGCCGTTCATGTCGAGCCCGGTGCCAACCTGGACGTTGTCGATGTACATCTGCGCCGTGATCGGGTCCAGGTCATCGGGATCCGTGGTACCGGGGATCTCGTCCTCGCTTGTCGTGCGCGGGGCGTCGGGGGCGACGTCGCCGCCACAGGAGAGCGCGACGGCCCCGAGGAGCAGCACAGCGATCGTCGGGATTCTCATGTCGTCCTCCTCCTCCGGCGGCTCCGGGGCGCGCCGGCGCTGGGTGGCGATCTTCGGCGACCTCGCGCCCCTGGCACCGCCCCGGCGGAGACCGGGGGTCGCGGCCGGGTGCGATCCCGGCTCCCCGTAGGCGAGCAATGGGGGTGCCAGCAGCCCCGAGCCCGGGAAGCCACTGAACCTGCGGAGCTTTCCGCGGAAGTCCGCTGTGGTGAGGGAGGTCCCTGGGACTCTCCCCGACCGCCTGGATGACCACACTCCCGGGACGCGCCTGTCCAGCGATTCCCGACACCGTCCCCTTGGTTGCTCTCGCGTCACCGCCGGTCTCGAGATTCCCGAGGGACGACGTGCTACGATGAGCCCATCCACCGGAGGGAGGCGCGCGATGGAGGAGATCCGGGATCAGGTCCGGCCGCTTGCGGAGCTCGTCACGTACCAGGAAGGGTCGGTGGTCAGCAGGATCCTGCTGCAGCAGCAGAAGGGAACGGTCACGCTGTTCGCCTTCGACCGCGATCAGGACCTCAGCGAGCACACGGTCCCCCATGACGCGCTCGTGCAGGTGCTCGACGGCGAGGCGGAGATCGCCGTGGCGGACAAGCCGCACCGCGTGCGGGCCGGAGAGGTCCTCGTGATCCCGGCGGGCCTCCCCCACCGGGTGCGGGCGCATCGACGGTTCAAGATGCTCCTCACCCTGATCCGGGGGTAGGAGCGGTGCCGCGGCTGGCGGCGCGCTACGCGCACACGAACCTGGTGGCCCGGGACTGGCGGCGGCTGGCGCGGTTCTACGAGGACGTGTTCGGCTGCCGGCCGGTGCCCCCGCAGCGCGCGCAGTCGGGCCGCTGGCTGGAGGAGGGGACGGGGGTGGCCGGGGCCCGGCTCGAGGGGCTGCACCTCCGCCTTCCGGGACACGGGGAGAAGGGGCCCACCCTGGAGATCTACCGCTATGACCCGGTGGTGCCAGCCGCGAGGAGCACGGCGAACCAGCCGGGGCTCCGTCATCTCGCCTTCGAGGTCGCCGACGTGGAGACGGCCCTGGCGGCGATCCTGGAGGCCGGGGGCTCCGCGGTGGGACGGATCAGCGGCGCCGAGGTTCCCGGGGTGGGTCGGCTGACGTTCGTCTACGCCGCGGACCCGGAGGGGAACCTCCTGGAGATCCAGCGCTGGATCCTGGATCCGTCCACAGCCTGAAACGGGGATCCACAGGACTTTTCGGCCGGGATCCGCAGGATTTCCACAGGGGTTTCCTGCATTTCACCCCGGTTTCCCGGATCGGGTCATATCCCCCAGTCGGTCCCGTCACCGCCGACACGGTGCACCTTCACCAGGTTCGTGCGGCCGCCGGGGCCGGGGGGGTACCCCATGACGAAGACGGCCGACGCGCCGGGTCGCGCGAGCCCCAGATCTCCCAGCAACCGGTCGGCCCCGGAGGCGAGGTGGAGCAGGCGGTCGCTGTAGGCGAGGGTCCGGGGAACCAGGCCCCAGACCAGGGCCAGGCGGCGGGTCACCGCGGGCTCCGGGGAGAGCACCAGGATGGGCATCTCCGGGCGGAGGCGGGAGAGGCGCAGGGCGGTGGAGCCGGTCCGCGTGAACGCGACGATGGCCGCCGCATCCAGGGAGCGCGCCAGCTCGACCGCGGCACGGCTGACCGCCTCCCGGGCCTCCCCGTCGGCGGCGGGGGGCGGCGCCAGCTCCGGCAGCCGTGCCTGCTCCGCCGCCCGGACGATCCGGTCCATCATCCGGACGCTCTCCACCGGGTGCTTCCCGGCGGCGGTCTCGGCGGACAGCATCACGGCGTCGGTGCCGTCCAGGACCGCGTTCGCCACGTCCGAGGCCTCCGCCCGGGTGGGCCGGCTGTGCTCGGTCATGGACTCGAGCATCTGCGTGGCGGTGATCACCGGGCGCCCCGCGGCGTTCGCGCTCCGGATGATCCGCTTCTGGGCCGCCGGCACCCGTTCCGGCGGGATCTCGACCCCCAGGTCCCCCCGGGCCACCATCACCCCCCCGGCGGCGTCGAGGATCGCCGGCAGGTCCTCCAGCGCCTCGGGCTTCTCCAGCTTGGCGATGAGCGGCGGATCGTCCACGGCGAACGGGTGCCGGCCCGCGTCCGGCCTGGCGGTGCTCCGCAGCCTCCGGATTCGCCGCACCGCCTGCCGGACGTCCTCCGACCGCCGGACGAAGGAGAGCGCCACGACGTCGACCCCGTGCTCGAGGGCGAACCCGAGGTCCCGCCGGTCCCGGGCGGTGAGGGCGGGGGCGGAGAGGGTGACTCCCGGGAGGTTGATGCCCTTGTGGGAACGGAGGACGCCGCCCTCCTGCACGCGACAGCGCACCCGGTCCCCCTTCACCTCCAGGACCTCGAGGCGGAGGTTCCCATCGTCGAGCAGTACCGGATCCCCGGGGGACAGATCCCGGGCCAGCGACCGGTAGGTCGTGGCGACGACCTCCGGCTCCCGGACCCGTGGCCGACTGGAGAGCGTCAGCCCCCCCCCGCGGCGCAGGCGTCGCTCCCCGCCGGGGATCTCACCCACCCGGATCTTCGGCCCCGCCAGGTCCGCGAGGATCGCCAGCGGGCGGCCGAGACGCTGCTCGACCCCGCGCACGGCCTCGATGGTGCGGGCGTGCTCGCCGTGATCGCCGTGGGAGAAGTTCAGCCGGGCGACGTCCATCCCCGCCCGGGCCAGCGCCAGGATGCGGGCCGGCTTCCGGCTGGCGGGTCCCAGGGTGCAGACGATCCGGACCCGGCGCTGGCTCATCGGCGTGGCGTCAGCGCCGGGCGTCGGCACCCACGGCGCTCGACGGTGGAGGTCCTCCGAGGTTGATGACGTACTTCATGATCAGCTCGATCTGCGCCCGCTCGTCGCCGTCCAGCACGTCCGGTGGTCCCGAGTCCTCGAAGGAGCTGGGGTCGTAGTAGGTGGGCATCCTCGTGCCCGGCTGGATGGCCTGGGGATTCCGGATCCAGTCCATGATCCACTGGGGCTTCAGCCGGCCGCTGGCCAGGCTCAGGTTCGGCGCCCACTGGGAAGCGGAGCCGGTGAGGGCCGTACCGCCGGAGCCCCGCTGGTGGCAGGCGAAGCAGTTGAAGTACTCGTCCGAGACCAGCAGGTTCGCGGCCCGCTGCTCGGCGGCGGTCATGTGGACGTCCGGATACGTCTGGAACGGATACGTCTGCTCGGACAGCGCGTTGAAGTAGGTGATCAGCGTGTCGATCTCCTCGTCGCTGAAGTGGAACGTGGGCATCCGCAGACGCATCCAGCTCCGGATCGTGGACGGGTTCTGGAGGAACTGGAACAGCCAGTCCGGCTCCACCTTGGCTCCCTCGACGGTGATCAGCGGCGGCGCGAAGCCCTCGGCCTGGGCGGTCGCGTCGGCCTCGCTCATCCCCTCGGCCATGAAGGTCCGCACGAGATGCGGGAAGATGTCC
>JASFRI010000230.1:0-6798 GCA_050115015.1 Acidobacteriota bacterium | reverse complement strand
ATTTTTTGCAATGGCTTACGGGGCATCGCACGATCGGCCAGGTGTCCGCTTCCGGAGCCGGCCGGACAGGTGACCGCCCAGATCGGTCCGCGCGACCGCATCCGGGGCAGGCGTCCTTGACGATCTCTCCGACGCGGTGCTATAAGCGCGGTCCGGACCGCCGGAAACCCCACAGGGAGGCTTCATGCCCATCGATCAGGAATTGCTCGACATCCTAGCCTGTCCGGAGTGCAAGACGCCGGTGGAGCTCGTGCACGACGGACAGGGTCTGCGCTGCGGCACGTGCTTCCGGGTATTCCCGATCCGGGACGACATCCCGGTGATGCTCCTCGACGAGGCCACGGTCGAGAAGCCGGAGAGCGCGCCGGACGGAGAAGGCTAGTGGGCGAGGCGGCCCTCGAGCGTCTCGTCGGCGACATGACCGGCCGGCGGGTGGCGGTGGTCGGCGACATCATGCTGGACCACTTCATCTGGGGGCACGTGGAGCGGATCTCCCCGGAGGCACCGGTGCCGGTGGTACGGGTGGCCCGGGAGTCCTTCCATCCCGGTGGATGCGGCAACGTCGTGGCGAACCTCCGTCGTCTCGGCGGCGTGCCCGTCGTCGTGGCGCCGATCGGGGAGGACCGCGCCGCCGCCCAGCTCAGGGAGGTCCTCGCCGAGCTCGAGATCGACCACTCCCGTCTGGTGGCGATTCCCGGAAGGACGACCACCAAGAAGACGCGGATCGTCGCCCACCACCAGCAGGTCGTCCGGTTCGATCGCGAGGAGGACCGCGGCCTCGGCGACGGCGCGGCGGCTTTCCGCGAGGCGGCGAGGGCGGCCCTGGAGGGGGTGGACGCGCTGATCGTCTCGGACTACGACAAGGGAGCCATCAGCCCGGAGCTCCTGCAGGATCTCCTCCCTGCCGCCCGGGAGGCGGCCATCCCGATCGGCATCGACCCGAAGCTCCGGAACTTCGCGCACTACCGGCCGGCGACGCTGGTGACGCCGAACCTCCGGGAGGCGGCCCACGGCGCCGGCTTCCCCATCCGCACCGACGAGGACCTGCTGCGTGCCGGCGCCCGGCTGCGGGAGATGCTCGCCGCGGACGGCATCCTGATCACCCGCGGCGAGAAGGGGATGTCGCTCTTCGAGGCGGACGGCCGCGTCAGCCACATCCCCGCCGCGGCCCGGGAGGTCTTCGACGTCACCGGTGCCGGCGATACGGTCATCGCCACCGCGCTGCTGGCCCTCGCCGCCGGTGGCTCCCTGCGCGACGCCGCCGTCCTGGCCAACCGGGCCGCCGGCATCGCCATCGGCAAGCTCGGCACCGCCACCGTCACCCCCCCCGAACTCCTCTCGGGTCGGACCGAAGGATCAAACTGAATCCAAAGCACTTGAGCGTTTTCGGGGGGTCGAAATCGGCCTTAGACGGCCCATTTGGGGGCCGAAATGGCCCCTCTAACGCCCGCGGCCGGTCCTGCCGCCTCCGGGAGGCGGAGAAAATGGTCGGGCTGTTGTAGACTCAGGAAACCTACGCGGGCCCGTGCCGACGGCACTCTCGCTCCTGCCAGAAGCCATGCCTCGCGCGAACCGTTCCTTCCTGCCAGGGCTCATCTGGCACATCACCCATCGCTGTCATCAGAAGGCGTTCCTCCTCGGCCTCGGGAAGGACCGAGAGAACTGGGTCGCGTGGCTCGGGGAGGCGCGCAGGCGCTTCCGCCTGTGCGTTCTGAACTACGTTGTCACGCGCAACCACGTCCACCTCGTGGTTCGCGATCGCGGTCGTGGCGAGATCGCACAGAGCATGCAGCTCATCGCGGGGCGAACCGCCCAGCAGTACAACGAACGCAAGGGGCGCTGCGGTGCGTTCTGGGAAGACCGCTATCACGCCACGGCCGTGGAGTCCCACGAGCACCTCGCCCGATGCATGACTTATGTCGATCTGAACATGGTCCGGGCTGGCGTCGTGTCCCACCCATCGGACTGGCGGACCGGAGGCTACCGGGAGATCCAGGACCCTCCGAAGCGCTATCGCCGGATCGACCTCGATGCCCTGCTGGAAACACTCGGGTTTTCGGAACTCGAGGCTCTTCAGCGTGCCCATCGGGAGTGGGTGCGCGAGGCCATCCGCGCCGGCAGCCTTCAAGACGACAAGTGGTCGAAGAGCATCGCTGTCGGAAGCGTGGAGTTCGTCCAGCGGGTCAAGGCTGGGTTGGGCCCGCTCGCACGCCGGCGCCGGGTGGAGCCGTTCGGATCTCGGTTCCATCTGGCGTAGTCCGCGGCCTTAGAAGCCCCTTTTCGGGGTCCAAATGGCACTTCTAAGGGCCAAAACACCCCCCTTTTTTGCGCCAAACCTCTTTTTATCAGACACTTCCGACGGTCCGACCCGGATGGTCAGTCGAGGGTGGTGACGATGCGGGCGAGCTCGTCGGCGAGGGAGGCGGGGCCGAGTTCTCGGAGGCGTTCGGCGAGGGTGCGATAGTACCAGAGGGTCTCGCTGCGGGAGGGCGTGAAGCGATCGAAGACGTCTTCGCCGAAACGCCGCCAGTCCGTGAGGAGCGTCCGGGCGTTGTGGAGCTTGTCCGCGGCGACAACCAGGCGGGAGCGGGCGGGCATCGTGTCCAGGCTGGCCAGGAAGGCCTCCTTGCGGGGGCGCCAGGGCGGCTTCCTCGCCGGGTCCTCGGGGGCCGCGTCGGTGCAGTCCTCCACGATCGCCGCGACGCCGTCGCCGAAGCGGCGACGGATCTCCTCCAGCACCGGTAGCCCGCCTCGGTCCTCCACCGCGTCGTGGAGCAGCGCCGCGATGGCCTGGTCCTCGTCCCCGTCGTGCTCGAGCACCAGGCCCGCCACCGCCATGAGGTGCGAGATGTAGGGAACGTCGATCCCCTTGCGCCGGTGCGGCGGCGGCTGGATCTCGTGGAGGTGAAACGCGTAATCGAAGGCCTCGCGAAAGCGATCCGTCAGCTGCATGTCCCTCTCCGTGTCGATCCCGTCATGCTCATCTTATCGCCGTGCTATGCTCGCGGACAGCCGACCGGCGGAGAGCCGGAGGAACCCACATGACACGCAACCGTCCCCGCAGGCGATGGCAGGTCGCCGCCATCCAGATGACCTCGACCACCGACCGGGACCGCAACCTGCGGACCGCCGCCCGGCTCGCCGAACGCGCCCGCGAGGGCGGCGCCGACCTGATCGCCTTCCCGGAGAACTTCTCCTACCTGCAGCCCGAGGGACAGCCGGTGCCCTGCGCGGAGCCGCTGGACGGCCCCCTCGGCCGCTGGCTCCGGGAGCTCGCAAAGAACCTGGGCTGCCACCTCCTCGCCGGCTCGGTCCCCGAGTCGATCCCGCGCAGCCGCCGCATCCACAACACCTCCGTCCTCTATGCCCCCGACGGGAGACGCCTGGCCGCTTACCGGAAGATCCACCTGTTCGACGTCTCCATCCGCGGCGGTGCGGTGTTCCGGGAGTCGCGGACGGTGAAGCCGGGTGAGCAGGCCGTGGTCGTCTCGACGCCGCTGGGCAAACTGGGCCTGTCGATCTGCTACGACCTGCGCTTCCCGGAGCTCTACCGTCGCCTCGCGCTCCGGGGGGCGCGGGTGCTGCTGATCCCCGCCGCGTTCACCGCCTTCACCGGCCGCTACCACTGGGAGACCCTGCTGCGCGCTCGCGCCGTCGAGAACACCTGCTGGGTCGTGGCGCCGGCACAGACCGGCCGCCACAGCGCGGACCGCGAGTCCCACGGCCACACGATGGTGATCGACCCCTGGGGGACGATCGTGGCCCGACGCGGGCGCGGGGCCGGCGTCGTGACAGCCACCATCGACCTCGCGCTCCAGGACCGCGTGCGCAGCGCGCTGCCGACCCTGCGCCACGCGCGGCGTGGGAGCCGGTGACCGGTCGCGTGGGTCCCCGCGGCCATCGTCGACGGCAGAGACCCGGAGGCATCTCCCCGCGCGGCGGGACCGCCACGATCCGGCTCTTGGCCGGCGCGCTGGTGCTGGCGGCGATCGGCGCCGCCGCCGTCTCCCAGCAGGACGTCCCCCTCGACTCCCCGCTCATCGAACGGGAACGGGTGCTCTACATCTCCCTCGACGTGGTGATCCACGAGCAACGGCGGGGACGGTGGGTCCCCGCCCACGGCATCCGGGCGGAGGACCTGAAGGTCCTCGTCTCGGGACACGCCGTGGAGCTGGACGCCTTCGAGGACTGGTGTCCCGCCGCAACGGGAGAGACGCCGGAGCAGGAAACCGCGCGCTCGGCGGAGGCCCTGGCCGGTGAACCCGACGCGCCGCCCGTCAGCTACATCCTCTACTTCGACCTGGGACACCTGAACGTGGCCGGTTACAACATGGCCCTGGACGCCGCCGAGGACTGGGCCCATCGCGTACCGCGCCCGGAGGACCGGGTGATGATCATCACCTCGGGTCTCGGCATGCGGATCGTCCGCCCGCTGGTCCCCGCCGGCGACACGCTGGAGCGCGACCTGACGGCGGCGATGCGCGGGTACGGCAGCGACCCGTGGGCGAACGCGGAGATCTCCCGGGCGGACGAGATCCGCGGGCTGGTCCTGGACGACTCCGAAACGGCGGAGGAGACGGCGCGGGCGCTGGCGAACGCTTACGCCTCGGAGGACTACTTCCGGGCCCGGCGGGACCTGGAGAACCTGCAGGCGCTCATGGCCCTCTTCGACGCGGTGGAGGGCACGAAGAACCTGGTCCTCTTCCAGGACACGCTGCGGTTCGTGCCGGGCCGCCAGTATCCCCTCGCCGACCGGTTCACGGACCTGGACCTGCAGCTCCGCCAGCTCGTGCGGGCCGCCAACGAGAGGAATGTGCGGATCTACCCCGTGGTCGCCAGCGGCATGAACGGCCCCGCGGAGGGCCCCGGCGCGTTCTCGGGCCTGGCGGACAACGCCCTGACCATGCTCGCCAGCGAGACCGGCGGTCGGGTCGCCGAGGGCTCCAACGACGTGGGACTGGTCTTCGACGACATCCTCGAGGACACCTCGTGCTTCTACCGTGTCGGGTTCACGCTCCCGGCCCGCCACGACGGCGACGTGAAGCGCATCCAGGTGCTCGTCCGGGGCGGGTGGGGTTTCCGCGTGCGGCACCGCCAGACCATCGTCGATCGGACCGAGGAGGATCAGGAGGTCGACCGGGTGCGGGCCGCGTTCCTGGACCCGGAGAGGTCCCGTGGGATCGCGGTGCACGCGGCCGCAGCACCGCTCCTCGATCATGACCGGGGCTCCCGGGTCCGCATCCAGATCGAGGTGCCGGTGGGCGAGCTCCTCGCGCTGCGCAGCGGCGACGGCACCCGCCAGGCCCGCCTGCAGATCGGCGGCATGCTCGTCCCTCGGCGGCCGGGCCCGGCCGCGGCTCAGGGAGTCATGGCGGACGTGGACACCTCCCGCCTCCCCTGGCGTATCGCCAGCGGGGCGACCCTGAACATGGACGATACGGGCACCGTCGCGGCGCGTCAGGTCGCCCTGGTGGAGGAGGTGGATGCGCCCCCGGGCAGCTACTGGCTCGTGGGGGTCGTCGAGGACGAGCTCGCGCGGGCCGTGGGAGCCTCGGTCGTCGAGCTCCAGGTCCCTGAGCGGCCGGGGGCCCTCGGCCCCGTCCACCTGGCCACCCCGGCGCCCGACACCCTCCTGGTCGAGAGCGACAAGCGGCCGTCGGAGCGCCAGGGAGCGCCGAAGCGGCGGAAGGTGACCCTGGCGCCCCCGACCCTTCCCGAGCGGCTCCTGGTACGGCATGACCCGGCGTTCCGGGAGGACGAGGCGGCCCAGATCCTGTACGCCGTATGCGATCCGGAGAGTGCGGGAAAACAACCGCCGGGGTTCGATGGCTGGCGGCTGCAGCGCTCGCTGGCCTGCGGGGTCATCCCGGACGCGGTGGATCTGGGCGGAAGCCGCCTGGAGGTGGAGGGCGAGCCGTGCTTCCTCCTCGTGGAGCCGATCCCCCCCGGCACGCTCCTGCCGGGAAGCTGCGAGTACGACGTCACCCTGGAACGGGCCGGCGAGGCGCCGGAGCATCGCACGCTGTCGTTCCAGGTCCTGCCCGGCCCGGGCTGAGCGGCTTGCGCTCCCCCTTCCCGGCGCGTACCCTCGGGAGCGGTTTCGAGAACCCCGGAGGCGCCGGCCCGGCCCCGGGCCGTCGACCGGGTTCCTGAAACCACTACCAGGGAGCTCGCATGCACATCGAGTTTCACGGCGCGGCGCGCACGGTCACCGGCTCGCGGCACCTCCTGCACGTGAACGGCCACAAGGTCCTGCTCGACTGCGGCATGTTCCAGGGCAAGCGTTCCGAGGCCGACCGGCGCAACCGCGACCTGGGCTTCGCAGCCGGGGACGTGGACGCCGTGGTCATGAGCCACGCGCACATCGACCACTCCGGAGCCCTCCCCTCGCTGGTGAAGAACGGATTCCAGGGATGCATCCACGGCACGCTGGCCACCGCGGACCTGCTCACGGTCATGCTCCGGGACAGCGCGCACATCCAGGAGAAGGACGTCGAGTTCCTGAACAGGCGGCGACACCGGCGCAAGGAGGGGCTCAAGGAGCCGATCTACACCGTGGAGGATGCCGAGGAGGCGATCGGCCTGCTGGAGGGTCATCGCTACCACCGCCCCGTGCCGGTGGTCCCCGGCGTGACGGCGACGTTCTACGACGCGGGACACATCCTCGGCTCGGCGGTCACGGTGCTGGACCTCGAGGAGGGGAACGAACGCCGGAAGCTCGTGTTCACCGGGGACCTCGGCCGCAAGAACCTGCCGATCCTGCGGGATCCCGAGACCCCGCCCGAGGCGGACGCCTTG
>JASFRI010000229.1:0-6801 GCA_050115015.1 Acidobacteriota bacterium | reverse complement strand
GGAGGTCGACGACGACGAGGTGCTGGGGGTCCTCCAGGAGCAGGCCCGCCGGGAGGGGGTGACCCCGGCGGTCCTGCGCACCCGCCTGGAACAGGACGGTCGGTTGAACGCGCTGAAAACAAAGATGTTGCGCGAGAAATCGCTTGACTTGGTGACCCGTAGTGCTAATATTATAGGCTGAGTCGCAGGCCCTCCCAGGAGATCCACTGATGACGCTGATTCCGATGGTCGTGGAGCAGACGAACCGGGGGGAGAGGGCCTATGACATCTACTCCCGGCTGCTCAAGGACAACATCATCTTCATCGGGGACGCGGTCGACGACAACATCGCGAACCTGGTGATCGCGCAGCTGCTGTTCCTCGAGGCCGAGGACCCCGAGAAGGACATCTCGATCTACATCAACAGCCCCGGGGGGTCGGTGACCGCCGGGCTCGCGATCTACGACACCATGCAGTTCGTCCGGCCGGACATCTCGACCTACTGCGTCGGCCAGGGAGCCAGCATGGCGGCGGTCCTGCTGTGCGCGGGGTCGAAGGGCAAGCGCTACGCCCTGCCGAACGCCCGGGTCCTGATTCACCAGCCCCTGGGCGGCGTTCAGGGCCAGGCATCCGATATCGACATCCAGACCAAGGAGATCCTACGCCTCCGCGAGAGGCTGAACGAGATCCTGGTCCACCACACCGGGCAGTCGATCGACAGGATCCGCCAGGACACGGACCGGGACTTCATCATGACCGCGGCTCACGCCAAGGAGTACGGGATCATCGACGAGGTGATCTCGCGGCACGAGTAGGCGGCAGGGGACACGATGGCCAGGAAAAAGGGCGAAAGCGACGTTCTGCGTTGCTCCTTCTGCAACAAGAACCAGCGGGACGTCAAGAAGCTCATCGCCGGGCCCACGGTCTACATCTGCGATGAATGCGTCGACATCTGCCTGGACATCATCGCCGAGGAGCGTGACTCCCAGGAGCAGAAGAGCAAGTCGCCGCTGCCCCCGCCCGTCGAGATCGACGAGTTCCTGAGCGAGTACGTCATCGGCCAGGACGTGGCCAAGAAGAAGCTCGCCGTCGCGGTCTACAACCATTACAAGCGCAACGAGATCGCCAAGCGGAAGAACGACGTCGAGCTGGCCAAGAGCAACATCCTGCTGATCGGCAATACCGGGACCGGCAAGACCCTGCTGGCCCAGACGATGGCCAAGCTGCTGTCCGTCCCCTTCGCCATCGTGGACGCGACGACCCTCACCGAGGCCGGCTACGTCGGCGAGGACGTCGAGAACATCATCCTGAAGCTGCTCCAGGCGGCCGGCAACGACGTGGACAAGGCCCAGCGCGGCATCGTCTACATCGACGAGATCGACAAGATCGCGCGCAAGGGCGACTCCCCGTCGATCACCCGGGACGTCTCCGGCGAGGGCGTGCAGCAGGCGCTGCTCAAGATCCTCGAGGGGACCGTGGCCAACGTGCCGCCCCAGGGCGGACGCAAGCACCCGCAGCAGGAGTTCATCCCCGTGGATACGACGAACATCCTTTTCGTCTGCGGCGGGGCGTTCATCGGGCTGGACGACATCATCCGGCATCGCATCGGGAAGAAGAAGATCGGCTTCCAGGGCGCCGCGAAGGCGGGCGAGACCGCCAGCGCGGATCCCCATGACCCCTCCCTCATGGACCTGGTGGAGCCGCGTGACCTGATCGCCTACGGGCTGATCCCGGAGTTCGTCGGCCGCATCCCGATCATCGGTCAGCTGCGGGACCTCGATCGCGAGGCGCTGGTCCGCATCCTGACGGAGCCGAAGAACTCCCTTACGAAGCAGTACCAGAGGATCTTCGAGTACGAGAACGTGAAGCTGGAGTTCGAGGAGGACGCGCTCGAGGCCATCGCCCAGAAGGCGCTGGAGCGCAAGATCGGCGCACGGGGGTTGCGCATGATCCTCGAGGACATGATGTTGGATATCATGTACGATCTGCCGTCGGTATCGGACGTGACGGAATGCCTCATCACCCGTGACGTCGTCGAGAGCAAGATCAACCCGATCCGCGTCCCGCAGCGGAAGGCCAGCTAGTCTCTCGCCTTCGGAAACCCTCACACATGATTGGATCGTCGTTCCTGAACAAGCACGATAACCTGGAGTCCCTGCCGCTCCTGCCCCTCCGGGACATCGTGGTGTTCCCCTACACCATGGTGCCCTTCGTCGTGGGGCGGCGGTCGTCGCTGCAGGCGGTGGAGCAGGCCCTGCTCCAGAACAAGAAGATCTTCCTGGCCACCCAGCGCGACGCGAAGGTCGACAATCCCCAGGCCGAGGACATCAACGTCGTGGGGACCGTCGCGAACATCGTCCAGAACCTGAAGCTTCCCAACGGCAACATCAAGCTGCTGGTCGAGGGGGTGGCCCGGGGGCGCATCATCGAGCTGCAGGAGGAGAACGGCTCTCTGGTCGCCCTGCTGAAGCTCATCGAGCGCAAGGTGGACCTGACGCCGGAGCTGGAGGCCGAGATGCAGAAGGCGGTCTCCCTCTTCGAGAAGTACGTCAAGCTGAGCCCGGTGCTCTCGTATGACACGATGATCTCCACCATCCGGGTCTCGGAGCCCGGGCGGCTCACCGACACCATCAGCGCGCACCTCCAGGTCTCGGTGGAGGAGAAGCAGAACCTGCTGGAGACCTTCAGCCCGACGGATCGCCTCACCACCATCGTGACCCAGCTGGAGAAGGAGCTGGAGAAGCTCCGGGTGGACCGCCGCATCCACGGCCGGGTGAAGAAGCAGATGGAGAAGGCGCAGAAGGAGTATTACCTCTCCGAGAAGATGAAGGCGATCCAGCAGGAGCTCGGCCGCAAGGACGACAAGATCAACGAGGTCGAGGAGTTCCGCCAGAAGATCGAGGAGGCCAAGCTGCCCGCGGAGGCCAACGAGAAGGCGGAGCAGGAGCTCAAGCGGCTGGAGGTCATGCCGCCGGTCTCCGCGGAGGCGACGGTCTCCAGGAACTACCTCGAGTGGTTGCTGTCGGTGCCCTGGAACAAGCGTTCCCGGGAGTCCCGGGACCTGGACCGCGCCGAGAACATCCTGAACGAGGACCACTATGGCCTGGACAAGATCAAGGAGCGCATCCTCGAGTTCCTGGCGGTGCGGCGCCTGGTGACCAAGACGAGGGGGCAGATCCTGTGCTTCGTGGGGCCGCCGGGGGTCGGGAAGACCTCCCTGGCGCGCTCCATCGCCCGGGCCACCGGGCGCAAGTTCGTGCGCCTCTCCCTCGGTGGCGTGCGGGACGAGGCGGAGATCCGCGGCCACCGCCGGACCTACATCGGCGCCTTCCCGGGCCAGATCATCCAGCAGATGCGCAAGGCGGGGACGGTGAACCCGGTCTTCCTGCTCGATGAGGTCGACAAGATGAGCATGGACTTCCGCGGCGACCCCTCGTCGGCGCTGCTGGAGGTCCTGGACCCGGAGCAGAACCACACGTTCGTGGATCACTACCTGGACACGGAGTACGACCTGTCCCACGTGATGTTCATCGCCACGGCGAACGTTCTCCACACCATCCCGCCGGCGTTCCGGGACCGGCTGGAGATCCTCCGCCTGGCCGGCTACACCCTGGACGAGAAGATCAACATCGCGACGAGGTTCCTGATCCCCAAGCAGCTCAAGGCGCACGGGCTGGACCGGAAGGCCAAGATCCTCTTCGACGACGACGTGATCCGGGACATCATCGAGAAGTACACCCGGGAGTCGGGGGTGCGCAACCTGGAGCGCGAGATCGCCTCGGTGTGCCGGAAGATCGCGCGAAAGGTCGTCCAGAACCCCCAGGAGAAGGAGTTCCACATCGCGCCCAAGAACCTTACCGACATCCTGGGGGTGGCCCGCTACCATCCCAAGCAGTCCGACCGGGAGAACGAGGTGGGGGTGGCCACGGGGCTGGCCTGGACCGAGGTGGGCGGCGAGATCCTCTCCACCGAGGTCAGTCTCGCCGCCGGCCGCGGCAAGCTGACCATGACCGGGCAGCTCGGCGAGGTGATGCAGGAATCGGCCCAGGCGGCGCTGTCGTACATCCGGAGCCGGACGGATACCCTGGGCATCCCCGAGAACTTCTACCGCAAGAACGACATCCACGTGCACGTGCCGGAGGGGGCCATCCCCAAGGACGGTCCGTCGGCGGGGATCACCATCGCCACCGCGATGGTCTCCGCCCTCAACGGCATCCCGGTGCGCAAGGACGTGGCGATGACCGGGGAGATCACCCTCCGGGGGAAGGTCCTGCCGATCGGGGGGGTCAAGGAGAAGGTCCTGGCGGCGCACCGGATCGGGGTCCGCCAGATCATCCTGCCGCGCCAGAACGAGAAGGACCTTGCCGACATCCCGCCCGACGTCCAGAAGGACCTCGAGTTCAAGCTGGTAGAGACCCTCGACGAGGTCCTCCGGATCGCGCTGGAGAGCTCCATCCCCGCTCTCGGAGGGGTGAACAAGCCGGACAAGGACAAGGACATCTCCAAGGACTCCTTGATGCACTGATGGGCCGGCACCGGGGCCGGCCCGGGGGCCGGTCCGAAGGCCGACCCGGTCGCGTCCCCGACGCGGCCAGCAAGTGGACTCACCGGTTGCCGGACGCGGCATCCGGGAGGTCGTCCCGCCATGCGTGTTCACGACGCCCGACTCCTGATCAGCGCCGGTGCCCTGCACGAGTACCCTCGCGCCGGACTGCCGGAGATTGCCTTCGCCGGGCGCTCCAACGTCGGCAAGTCGAGCCTGCTGAACCGTCTGGTCAACCGGCAGAAGCTCGCCCGGACCAGCTCCACGCCGGGCTGCACCCAGCGGATCAACTTCTTCCTGCTGAACGAGCGGGTGCTGTTCGCCGACCTGCCGGGCTACGGCTACGCGAAGGTCCCCGCCGCGATCCGTGCGGGCTTCGAGCCGATGGTGCGCGGCTATCTCGAGGGACGGGACGTCCTGCGGCTGGTCTGGGTCCTCGTGGACGCGAGGCATCCCCCCACGGAGCTGGATCGCCGCCTGGTGACGTGGCTGCGGGAGCTGGAGCTGCCGTTTCGCGTGGCGCTCACGAAGAGCGACCGGCTCTCCGGCAACCATCGCGGCCGCGCCCTGCGCACCAGCATCCGGGACCTGGAGCTGTCCGGTGAGGACCAGGCGATCCTCACGTCCGCCCGGACCCGCGCCGGGATCGCCAGCATGTGGCAGGTGATGGACCCGCTCGTCGGGGAGTCGAACCACCCCACCCGCTCCCGCACCGGGGAGCTCTCCTCCGGAGAGGATCGCGCCTCCCCGCCAGGGGACCGTGCGACGGATCCCGGGCGATCCCGCCGGAGCGCAAAGGAGAACACCACACCATGATGGACATCCGTGAGCTGAAGGAGAAGAACGTCGCGGATCTCGCCGTCATCGGCAAGGAGCTGGAGGTGCCGGGGGCGAAGGGCCTGCGCAAGCAGGAGCTGATCTTCGAGATCCTGCGGGCGCAGACCGAGAAGAGCGGCCTGATCTTCTCGGAGGGCGTGCTGGAGTGCCTGCCCGACGGCTTCGGGTTCCTGCGGGCCCCGGAGTACAACTACCTGCCCGGCCCCGACGACATCTACGTGTCGCCCTCCCAGATCCGGAAGTTCGACCTGCGCACCGGGGACACCGTATCGGGCCAGATCCGGCCGCCCAAGGAGGGGGAGCGCTACTTCGCGCTGATCAAGGTCGAGGCGGTCAACTTCGAGCAGCCGGAGATCTCCCGCAACAAGGTGTTCTTCGACAACCTCACACCCCTCTACCCCAACGAGCGGATCGGACTGGAGACGGACCCGGAGAACATCTCGGCCCGCATCCTCGACATCCTCACCCCCCTGGGGAAGGGGCAGCGCGGCCTGATCGTCGCGCCCCCCCGGACGGGCAAGACGATGCTCCTGCAGAACATCGCCAACTCCGTCAGCACGAACCACCCCGAGGCCGTGCTGATCGTGCTGCTGATCGACGAGCGGCCGGAGGAGGTCACCGACATGGAGCGCTCGGTGGACGGCGAGGTGGTCTCCTCGACCTTCGACGAGCCGGCCACCCGCCACGTGCAGGTGGCGGAGATGGTGATCGAGAAGGCGAAGCGCCTCGTGGAGCATCGCAAGGACGTGGTGATCCTCCTCGACAGCGTCACCCGGCTGGCCCGGGCCTACAACACCGTGGTCCCCCCCAGCGGCAAGGTGCTCTCCGGCGGCGTGGACGCCAACGCGCTGCAGAAGCCCAAGCGCTTCTTCGGGGCGGCCCGGAACGTGGAGGAGGGGGGGAGCCTGACGATCATGGCCACGGCCCTGATCGACACGGGAAGCCGGATGGACGACGTGATCTTCGAGGAGTTCAAGGGCACCGGGAACATGGAGATCAACCTGGACCGGAAGCTGTCGGACCGGCGGGTCTACCCGTCCATCGACATCGCGCGGTCCGGGACCCGGAAGGAGGAGCTGCTGCTCCCGGAGACCCAGATGGACCGGATCTGGGTCCTCCGGAAGGTCCTCAACCAGCTCTCCCCGGTGGAGGCGATGGAGCTGCTCGTGGACAAGATGTCGAAGTCCAAGAGCAACGAGGACTTCCTGAACTCGATGTCGGCGGCGGCATAGGCTCCCCGTCGCGGCAGTGCGGCGTAGGCTCCGGGGGGCCCGGGGGGATGTGGCGGGGCCGGGGGGGCTGTGCTAGAATCGTTTGATTCCCGGCAAGCCCGTCCAGATGCGGGACTTCCGCGGCCCCGGGCCGCCGCCGGAGGGAGGCAGCGATGAGACCCGACATCCACCCCGAGCTCCACAACGTGAAGGTGGTTTGTGCCTGCGGCA
>JASFRI010000228.1:0-6819 GCA_050115015.1 Acidobacteriota bacterium | reverse complement strand
CCTTCGGCGGATGATGGTCGTAGAGGATCGCCTCCCCCGTCTCCAGCCAGGCGTGATCGGGGATCGAGGCCGCGGTCTTGCGCTCCTCGCTGAAGATCCAGTCCAGCGTGAGGTCCTCCCACGACGCCACGGCGGCGGAGAGGGACAGCAGGAAGATCAGCGAGAGCAGGACGGCTCGACCGGCTCGTGCACGGGACAGGGGCAACATGGAAACCCTCCAGGAATGGAAAACCGGCCCGTATTCTATCGTGGAATCAGAGCGGCGGCAGGTCCGGCAGCTTCCGGAACCGCCGCCGGAACTCCACGCCGTGCTCCGGCCGGGGCGCGCAGAACTCAGCCCGGAACGTCTCGAAGGGCTCCTCGGAGAACCGGCGGCTGGCCTCCGCGTTCGCGAGGTGCCGCCAGAAGTAGCGGAAGTCCTCCTCGGTGACGATCCAGTCGTCGATGCAGGTCACACCGACGGTCTCCTTCAGCGGCGTCCGGAACATGATGTAGCCGTCGAACAGGTCGCCGAAGGAATACGCCGTGATGGAGTGTTCGGAGGGCTCCGCGTGGCGCAGCGCGGCGAAGGGGGTGCCGACGACGTCGAAGCCGATGTCCTGGTCGTACGCGGCCATCATGCGGTCGAGAACACCGTCGAAGGGGTAGATGTCCTCCCCGGTCCCCGCATCGAAGAAGGGGGCGTGAAGGGCGATGAAGAACATGTCGTCGCGCCAGGGCTCGCGGTAGACCATGTTCCCCATCCGCTCCAGGACCCGGTCGGTGCCGACCCAGTACTCCCGGAACTTGCCCGTGGCGTGCGCGATGCCGGTGACGATCAGCGCCGGGACCCCCGGCTCCAGGAGATCCTCCTCCAGCGCCTCCGCCATGATGGCGTCGTAGCGCTCCTGCTTCGCCTCCTCCCGGGCCGCCGCCTCGGGATCGCCGTAGTGCACGGTCTCCCAGTCGATGCAGGGGTGGAGCCCGACCATCAGGAACGGTCCGCGCTCCGCGGCGTTCTCCCGGTTCGACGCCCAGATCGCGTGGAACACCTCGAGATACTCCTCGTAGGCCCAGGCGGGGAACTGGGAGCGGAAGAAGGCCAGCGTCGCGGCCCGGTCGTAGGACTCCGCCGTCACCAGGCGGTTGGCCTCCTCGGTGCGGTCGCGGCAGAGGAACTCCCAGGCCAGGCGCCGGACCTGGGTGCGCCGGTGAAGCTCGGGGATCACCGCGGCCAGCAGGTCGAGGTCGTGCTTCATCCGGTGGTACTCGCCGAGGAAGACCCAGCGATGGGAGTTGAACGCATCGACCACGTACTCCTGCGGTGTCCGGGGATGAGCCCGCCAGTACGCCAGCAGGGCCTCCGGGGACACATCACCCGGCTCGGGGCGGTCGCACCCCACGAGGGCCCCGAGGGCGAGAATCGCGGTCAGCGAGAGCGGCAGGACGGTGCGATACGGCATCGATGGAACGCCTCCGGCGTCCCCACTACGGTCTCCGGCATTCTACCGTGATTCAGCCCACGGCGTCAGGACGCGTCGTCCGGCAGCAGCGCGCGGTACGTGGCGGCGCGATCCTCGCGGCCCGTCGCCTCGTAGAGCTCGACGAGCCGCTCCAGGCTCCCCCGGGTGCGCCGGTGATCCGGCCCCATCGACACCCGCAGCCCCTCGTAGGAGGCCAGCAGCAGCGGCTCGGCCTCGTCGTAGCGCTGCAGCTCGAGCAGGCAGCCCCCCAGGTTCCCCTGCCCCATCGCCCGGAGCCAGTGCCCTTCGTCCACGGATCCGTCGAGGATCGCCAGCGCCTCCCGGAAGCGCGGCAGGGCCCCCCCGGGATCGCCGCTCCGCTGCATCACGATCGCCAGATTCCCGAGGCTGACGGCATAGTCCGGATGGTCCGCCCCGAGCATCTTCCGGTCCACCGCCACCGCCCGCTCGAAGAGCGGCACCGCCCCCGCCAGATCCCCCTTGCGGAACAGGAGGGACGCCAGGTTGTTCAGGCTCTCCGAGGTGTCCGGGTGCTCGTCGCCCAGGACCCGCGTGCGGATCTCCAGCGCGTCCTGGAAGTAGCGCTCCGCCGTGTCGAGGTCCTTGCGGTCGAAGTAGAGCCGCCCGAGGTTGTCCAGGCTGATGGCGACCTTCGGATGGTCCGGGCCCAGGACCTTCCGACGGATCTCCAGGGCCTCCGTGTAGAGCTGCTCCGCCTCGTCGTACTGCTCCCGGGCGTGGACGACCAGCGCCAGGTTGCTGAGGCTGTCGGCGACGTCCTCGTGCTCGTCCCCCAGAAGCTCCCGGCGTAGCGCGAGGGCCTCCCGGTGGAGCGGCTCGGCCGCCTCCAGGTTCCCGCTCTCGTAGAGGAAGAGCGCGAGGTTGTTCATCGCGCCGGCCACCTTCGGATCGCGCTCGCCGAGGGCCGCCCGGGTGCGCTCCAGGGACTCCCGCATGAGCGACTCGGCCTCGTCGAACTTGCCGTCCTTCTCCAGCAGCCAGGCCAGGGCGCCGGTGCTCCCCGCCAGGCCCAGATCGTCGTCGGGGGTCGCGGCGCGGCGAACGTCCACCGACCGGCGGAGCAGCGGCATCGCGGCGTCGTAGAGCCCCAGGTTCTGGTAGACGCGCCCCATGGTCTCCATCAGGGCCGCCTGGACCGCGGGCTGATCCGAGAGCTCCTCCGAGATCTTTCCGGCGCCCTCGTCGAGGATCTCACGGGCCGTGACGCTGTTGCCGCGGGCCTCGCCCGGGTCGGACACGCGGAACAGTTCCACCAGGAAGTCCGAGACCGCCCGGGACGTTTCCGCCTCGCGGTTGGCCCGGTCCCGCTCCCGCGCGATCCGGCCGGCCTGCACGGTCATGGTGACCGCGAACCCGATCAGGAGGAGCAGGGCGCCCCCCGCGAGGGCGACCGGCACCCTGTGGCGGCGGGCGAACTTCGACGCGCGGTACGCCAGCGTGTCGGGTCGTGCCGAGACCGGATGCCCCTGGAGGTAGCGCTCCAGGTCCTCGGCGAGCTGTCCCACCGAGCCGTAGCGCCGCTCCGGCTCCTTCCGGAGGGCCATCAGGATGATGTTGTCCAGGTCCCCCGACAGCTCCCGCCGGAGCTGCGCGGGGCTGGTGCCGCGCTCCGCGCTGATCGCCTCGGGGGTGGTCGTCTCGCCGGAGGGATCGCTCCCGGTCCGCCGCACCGCGGTGCTGGGCCGCGTCGGCGCCTCCTCCCGGATGGCCCGCTGCAGCGTGTCGGGGTCCCGGTCCTTCACGTCGTAGGGGAACCGCCCGGTGAGCATCTCGTAGAGCAGCAGGCCGAGCTGGTAGACGTCCGAGGCGGTGGTCACCGCCCCCCCCGTCACCTGCTCCGGGCTCGCGTAGGCGGGCGTCATCAGCCGGGTCCCCGTGCGCGTCAGGCCGGCGTCGTCCTCCTCTCCCAGGTAGCGGGCGATGCCGAAGTCCAGGAGCTTCACCTCGCCGTCGGCCCCGACGAGGATGTTGGATGGCTTGATGTCCCGGTGGACGACGAGGTTGCGATGGGCATAGGCCACCGCCGCGGCCACCCGCAGGAACAGCCGCACCCGGTCGGCGATGGAGAGCTTCCGGTCGTCGCAGTAGCGGTCGATGGGCAGCCCCTCGACGTACTCCATGACGAAGTACGGGCGGCCGTCCGCGGTGGCGCCGCCGTCCAGGAGCCGGGCGATGTTCGGGTGGCTGGCCAGGGCCATGATCTGGCGCTCCTGCGAAAAGCGCCGCACGATCTCGTCGGTGTCGCGGCCGCGCTGGATCAGCTTCAGCGCCACCTCGTGCCGGAACTCCTCGTCGGCCCGCTCCGCCAGGTAGACCACCGCCATGCCGCCGCGGCCGATCTCCCGCCGGATGCGGTAGCGGTCGATGACCGTGCCCTCCGCGAGGCTCCCGGCCGCGTCCGCTCCCTCGAGGCGCTCGGCGAACCCCAGGCCGCCGCCGGCCTTCAGGCGGGAGTCGGCGGTGTTCGCATCGTCCAGGAGACGTTCGACGAGGCCGCGGAGCTCGTCATCCTCGCCGCAGGCCTGCGCCACGTAGCGGTCGCGATCCTCGCCGGAGAGCTCCAGGGCGCGGTCGAGAATCGCGTCCGCCCGGCGCCAGCGATCCTCCGGCAGGCTCATGCCGGATCCGGCGACGGGGCGCCCCCCTGCCGGAGCTCCTCGCGCAGCCACGCCCGGGCCCGCATCCAGTCGCGCTGGGCGGTGCGCAGCGAGACCCCCATCGCCTCGGCGGTCTCCTCCTCGCTGAGGCCGGCGAAGAAGCGGCACTCCACCACGCGCCCCAGGCGCTCGTCCCGGGCCGCCAGGCGGTTCAGCGCGTCGTCCAGCGCCAGGAGCTGCTCCGCCTGCTCGTCCACCGCGATCCGTTCCTCGTCCAGGGTGACCGCCCGCTGGCCTCCGCCCCGCTTCGAGGCGGCGTGGCGCCGGGCATGGGCGATGATCACCTGGCGCATGGCGATGGCGGAGACCGCGAAGAAGTGGCCGCGGTTCTCGTAGGAGGCCTGCTTCTGGTCGACGAGCTTCAGGTAGGCCTCGTGGACCAGGCTGGTGGTGTCGAGGGTCTCCCCGCGCCGGCCGCGGCCCAGGTGGCGGCGGGCGATGCGCCGCAGATCGTCGTAGACCATCGGCACGAGCTTCCCGAAGGCCTCGCGATCCCCGCCCCCGTAGGCGCTCAGCAGCCGGGTCACCTCGCCGCGCTCCGTCACGCCCCGCCTCCCGCCATGCCGTCCTCCCGGTGGACCAGCCTTCATTCTACGCCCCCCCGCCGTGGGGAGCCAAGACGGGCGGGAAACGGCGATCTTCCCGCCCGGCGGCGTTCGCGATACAATCTCACTGGCTCGTCCGATCCGACATCCGACAGGAGGTGCGACATGCAACGACGGGATCGCGTCCGCGTCCTCGGCATCTGCGTTCTTCTGGCCACCGGCGTCCTGGCCGGCCCGGCCCGGGCCCAGCACCACAACGAGCACGACGAGCGCGCGCTGGCGGAGGACCCGCGCCTGGCCGAGGGCCAGATCGCCCCCGTGCTGGAGGGGCTCGGCGACTGGACCCATCCGGTGACGACGTCCTCGGACCGGGCGCAGCAGTTCTTCGATCAGGGCCTCGCGCTGACCTACGGGTTCAACCACCAGGAGGCGCTGCGGGCCTTCAAGGAGGCCGCCCGGCTGGATCCCGACTGCGCCATGGCCTACTGGGGCTGGGCGCTGGCCCTCGGGCCGAACATCAACCTCCCGATGAGCCCCGACGTGGTCCCCCAGGCCTGGGAGGCCATGCAGATGGCTCTGGAGCGGGCCGACGGGGTGTCGCCGGCCGAGCGGGACTACATCGAGGCCCTGGCGACACGCTACACCGACGACCCCGATGCGGACCGGGCGCCCCTGGACGCGGCGTACGTGGAGGCCATGAGGAAACTCCACGAGAAGTACCCGGACGACGTGGACGCCGCGACGCTCTACGCCGCCGCGATCATGAACGCGCGCCCCTGGGACTACTGGACCCGCGACGGACGGCCCCGGGGGAGCACGGCGACCCTGCTCGCGGTCCTCGAGGGCGCGATGGCCGCCGAGCCGCATCACCTCGGCGCCAACCACTACTACATCCACGCCATCGAGCCGGTGGATCCGGCGCGGGCGGAGACCGCGGCGGACAACCTCCGCGGCCGCGCTCCGGGCGCGGGCCACCTGGTCCACATGCCCTCCCACATCTACATCCAGGTCGGCCGGTACGCGGACGCCTTCGAGGTCAATCGCCTTGCGGTGGAGGCCGATGCCGGCTACATCACCCAGTGCAGGGCCCAGGGGATCTACCCGCTGAACTACTACCCCCACAACATGCACTTCAAGGCCTGGGCGGCGATGATGGAGGGCCGGGCGGCGGAGGCCCTGGAGGCCGCCAGGGCCGTCAACGCGGCGGTCCCCCCGGACCACCACGGGAACGACTGGGCGCTCTACCAGACCTTCCTGAGCATGCCGCTGTTCGTGATGACCCGCTTCGGCATGTGGGATGCGGTCCTGGCGGAGCCCGCTCCGCCGGAGAACGCCGACTACTGGACCGGGATCTGGCGATACGCCCGGGCGCTGGCCTACGCGAGCACCGGCGATCTGAAGCGCGCCCGCCAGGAGGCGAAGGCCCTGGAGAAGGTCCGCAAGAGCGCGAAGGACACGCTCATCGGCTTCACCACCGCGGGGACCTTGCTGGAGATCGCGTCGGAGGTCGTCGCGGGGGAGATCGACGGCGCCGCCGGGAAGCACGCCGACGCCATCGCCCACCTGGACCGGGCCGTCCGGCTGGAGGACGGGCTGAGCTACACGGAGCCCCCGGACTGGTACTACTCGGTACGCCACGACCTGGGCGCCGCGCTCCTCGAGGCGGGTCGCCCCGGGGAGGCCGAGGTGGTCTACTGGCAGGACCTCCGGAGGTTCCCGGACAACGGCTTCGCCCTCTACGGCCTTGCGCAGAGCCTGGAGGCCCAGGGGCGGGACGAGGAGGCCGCGGCGGTCCGGGCGCGCTACGAGGCCTCCTGGAAGCACGCGGATCGCCCTCTCACCAGCTCGCGGTTCTAGAGGTCCGGCCGAAAAGTCTGGCGCCGTCCGTTGCGAGCGCCATGGGCCCGGATTCGAGGCGCCGCGACGAAGGCGATGCTCCATGCCCCTGTTCGGGGGCGGCATCGGGGAGGAACGGGAACGACGAAGACGGGCCCATGCCGCCGCAACCCGAAGGGCCGCTGGGGGTTGCGGGCGATTCCCGCGTTGCGCCTCGTCGCCGATGCACCGACCCCGGACTGGGGCATAGGGCATCGACTCCTCGGCGCGCCTTGGACTCGCCGCGCAAGACCCAGC
>JASFRI010000227.1:0-6865 GCA_050115015.1 Acidobacteriota bacterium | reverse complement strand
TCCCGCAGTCCGGAGGGGGTCGCCCCGGCCCCGCTCCCTTCCCGAATATGCCCGTTCCGGCGGCCGCGGGCCCAGGACTGCCCCCGCCGACCGCCTGCGGAATGGAGTCAAGCGAGATGGACAGACGACGGATACTCATCCTGGGAGCCGCCGGTCGCGACTTCCACAACTTCAACGTCCGCTACCGCGATCAGGAGGGGTTCGAGGTGGTGGGCTTCACGGCCACCCAGATCCCGAACATCGCCGACCGCCGGTATCCGGCGGCCCTGGCGGGAACGCTCTACCCCGAGGGGATCCCGATCTTCGACGAGGCCGAGACGGAGGAGCTGATCCGACGTCTCCACGTGGACGAGGCGATCTTCTCGTACTCGGACGTGTCGTACCGCACCGTGGGGAATCTCGCCAGCCGCGTCCAGGCGGCGGGTGCCGACTTCACCCTGCTGTCCGCCCCCTCCACGATGATCCGGGCCGAGGTCCCGGTGGTCTCCATCTGCGCCGTCCGCACCGGTTGCGGCAAGAGCCAGACGACCCGGAAGGTCTGCACCGTGCTCCAGGAGATGGGGAAGAAGGTGGTGGCGGTTCGCCATCCGATGCCCTACGGCGACCTGGAGAAGCAGGCGGTCCAGCGGTTCGCGACGCTGGAGGACATGGACCGTGCCGAGTGCACCATCGAGGAGCGGGAGGAGTACGAGCCCCACATCACCCGGGGGATCGTCGTCTATGCCGGGGTGGACTACGGGGCCATCCTGGAGCGGGCCCAGGCCGAGGCCGACGTGGTGGTCTGGGACGGTGGGAACAACGACACGCCCTTCTACCGGTCGGACCTGGAGATCGTGGTCGTGGATCCGCACCGGCCGGGCCACGAGACGAACTACTACCCCGGCGAGGTGAACCTCCGCCGGGCGGACGTGGTGGTGATCAACAAGATGGACACGGCCCCGGCGGAGGGGATCGAGGCCGTCCGGGAGAGCATCCGGCGGCTCAACCCGGACGCGACGGTCATCGAGGCCGACTCGCCGCTCACCGTGGAGGATGCGGGTCGCATCCGTGGCGCCCGGGTCCTGGCGGTGGAGGACGGCCCGACCCTGACCCACGGCGAGATGAAGTACGGGGCGGCGGTGGTCGCGGCCCGGCAGCACGGCGCGGCGGAGCTGATCGACCCGCGCCCCTTCGCCGTGACCAGCATCGCGGAGACCTTCCGGAAGTACCCTGGCATCGGGCAGCTCCTGCCGGCGATGGGGTACGGCGAGCAGCAGGTCGCGGACCTGCAGGAGACCATCCGCCGGACCGACTGTGACCTGGTGCTCGTGGGGACGCCCATCGACCTCGGCCGCCTCATCCAGATCGACAAGCCGGCCCTGCGGGTGCGCTACGAGCTGCAGGAGCGTGGCAAGCCCGACCTTGCCTCGGTCCTGGAGCGCTTGCGGTAGCCCCCCCCATGGCCCGTCGCAAGCTGGTGGTCGTCGCCTTCGGCGGGAATGCGCTGATCCGGCACGGGGAGGACGGCAGCCAGGCCGAGCAGGTGCGCAACGCCGCGCGCCTGGCCCGCTCCCTGGTTCCGCTGGTGCGCCGTCGGTGGGATCTCGTCCTCGTCCACGGGAACGGACCGCAGGTGGGCAACCTCCTCATCCGCATGGAGGAGGCGGTCACCAAGGTGCCACCGCTCTCGCTGGACTACTGCGTCGCGCAGTCCCAGGGGGAGATCGGGTACTTCCTGGAGATGGCCCTGGTGAACCGGTTCCGGTCCGCCGGGGTGGACCGCAGGGTCACCACGCTGCTCACGCGGGTCGTGGTGGACCCGGAGGACCCGGCCTTCGGAGCGCCGTCGAAGCCGATCGGTCCCTTCCTCAGCCGCTACCGGGCCAACCACCTGCGGAAGGAGAAGCGCGGCGCCGTGGTCGAGGATGCGGGGCGGGGCTACCGTCAGGTTGTCCCGTCGCCCCGGCCCAAGGAGGTGCGGGGGCTGTCGGCGGTCCGGCGCCTGCTGGAGGCGGGGTACGTGGTGATCACCGGCGGCGGCGGCGGCATCCCGGTGGCCACCGGCACGCGGGGGGACCTGCAGGGGCTGGAGGCGGTGATCGACAAGGACTTCACCGCCGGCATGATCGCCCGGGAGCTCCGGGCCGATGCCCTGGCCATCCTGACCGACGTGGATCACGTCTACCTGAACTACGGCCGGAAGAACCAGCGTGGGATCACGCGCCTGGCGGTGAAGGACGCGCGCCGTCACCTCGAGGCGGGCCAGTTTCCCGCGGGCAGCATGGGACCCAAGGTGGAGACGGCGGTGGAGTTCGTGGAGCGTACCGGGGGAGAGGCGTTCATCTGCCGGCCGACGCGCCTGCGCATGGCGCTGCAGGGCCGTGCCGGGACGAGGATCTCCCTCCGCCGGGCCCCGGTCCGGCAAGGAGGCAGGACGAGATGAAGCGGAAGGACCTGACGACGCTGGCGGCCCTGGAGCCCGCCGAGGTGGAGGGGCTGCTCGAGCTCGGGGCGGCCGTCAAGCGGGACCGGGAGCGCTACCGGGGGGCGCTGGCCGGGCGCAGTCTGGCGATGATCTTCGAGAAGCCCTCGCTGCGGACGAGGGTCACCTTCGAGGTCGGGATGTTCGAGCTCGGGGGGCACGCCCTCTACCTCGCGCCCGCGGATATCCGCATCGGTGAGCGTGAATCCGTGGCGGACGTCGCCCACAACCTGGAGCGGATGGTCTCCGCGATCATGGCCCGGACGTTCCGGCAGGACACCGTCGATGAGCTGGCGGCGAACGCCGCGGTTCCCGTGGTCAACGGGCTCTCCGACCGGTACCACCCCTGCCAGGCCCTGGCGGACTACCTCACGCTGCGGGACGAGTTCGGGGAGGTCCGGGGGCGCAGCCTCGCCTACATCGGGGACGGCAACAACGTGGCCCACTCGCTGATCCACGGAGGAGCGGCCCTCGGGGCCCACGTCCGCATCGCCACGCCCCGGGGCTACGAGCCGGCCGCGGAGGAGGTCGAACGGGCCCTCCCGGTGTTCGCGGCCACCGGCGGGAGCCTCCGGGTCACGGACGATCCCGCCGAGGCGGTCGCCGGCGCGGATGCGGTCTACACGGACGTCTGGGCGTCGATGGGCCAGGAGGAGGAGGCGGAGGCCCGGGCGCGGATCTTCCGCCCGTACCAGGTGACCGGGAGCCTGTTCGGAAAGGCCGCGGCGGGGGCCATCTTCCTGCACTGCCTTCCGGCCCACCGGGGCGAGGAGGTGGCGGCGGAGGTCATCGATTCGGGGCGATCCCGGGTCTTCCCCCAGGCCGAGAACCGGCTGCACGCCCAGAAGGCGGTGCTGCTCCGCCTCCTGGGGGCGGCATGAGGCCGCACCGGGGGCCGCGCTTGACAGGAACCCGCGCCTATAGTAGAAGATAGGCTTCTTTGCCAACCCACGAGTCCTCCGTCCGTCCGGCGGTGACGTCGGGGCGATGCGAACGGAAGATCAGGCGGAGAGATTGATGGTTACCCCTGTACCGAAGAAGAGCGAGATCGAGCATCAGTGGCTGCTCGTGGATGCGGATGGCCTGGCCCTGGGCCGGCTGGCGAGCTTCGTCGCCCAGCGCCTGCGGGGAAAGCACCGCCCGACCTTCACGCCCCACCTGGACACCGGCGATCACGTCATCGTGATCAACGCCTCCCGGGTGCAGCTGAGCGGGGGAAAGCGGGACGCGAAGCTCTACCGCCGGCACTCCGGGCAGCCGGGGAACCTCAAGGAGATTCCCTTCGAGCGGATGCTCGAGCGGCATCCGGATCGGGTCGTGCGGCTGGCCGTCTCCGGCATGCTCCCGAAGAACCGCCTCGGGCGCCAGCTGATCCGCAAGCTGAAGGTGTACGCGGGCTCCGAGCATCCGCACCAGGCCCAGGTGCCGGCCCGGGTCGAGGTGACCGCCTAGGACGGGCTCGGGAGACGGCGAGTTCGAGCGCGGGGAGGACGCCCGCGCGCGGAGGATGAAGTTGGTCGCAATCCAGTACTACGGGACGGGAAAGCGCAAGGAGGCGGTGGCCCGGGTCTTCCTGAGGCCAGGGAACGGCGAGATCACCGTCAACGAGCTGCCCTTCTCCGCTTATTTCCAGAGCGATCTGCTCAAGATGATCGTCAAACAGCCCCTGGCCATCACCGAGACCGCCGACAAGTTCGACATCTTCGTCACGGTGAAGGGTGGGGGCAGTTCCGGTCAGGCCGGCGCCATCCGACACGGGGTGGCCCGGGCGTTGCTGGACTATAACAAGGAGCTCCGGGGTCGCCTGAAGGCTGCCGGGTTCCTCACCCGGGACGCGCGGATCAAGGAGCGCAAGAAGTACGGACAGCCGGGTGCGCGAAAGCGGTTCCAGTTCTCCAAGCGCTAGCACCTGGCCGCAGACCAACGGAGGCGTTCTTGATCTCGGTTTCGATGAAGGAGTTGATGGAGGCCGGTGTCCACTTCGGGCACCAGACCATGCGGTGGAACCCGAAGATGAAGCGCTACATCTTCGGGGAACGGAACGGCATCTATATTGTCGATCTGCAGAAGACGCAGCGCATGTTTCGCGGGGCGTCCCAGGTCGTGAGCGATGCCGCGTCCCGGGGGCGCGTGGTGCTGTTCGTCGGCACGAAGCGCCAGGCGCAGGAGAGCATCCGCGAGGAGGCGAGCCGCTGCGGCATGCCCTGGGTGAACCAGCGCTGGCTGGGCGGCCTGCTGACGAATTTCCGGACGGTCAAGCGCAGCATCCAGAGGCTCCGGGAGCTGGACCGGCAGAACGCCGAGGGCTATGCGTCGCACCTGACGAAGAAGGAGCAGGCGCAGCTGGATCGGGAGCGACAGAAGCTCGAGAAGACGTTCTCCGGGATCCGGGACATGAACCAGATCCCCGACCTCATCTTCGTGGTCGATCCGGAGAAGGAGCGGATCGCCGTCGACGAGGCCCGGAAGCTGGGCATCCCCATCGTGGCCGTGGTGGACACCGACTGTGATCCGGACCGCATCGACCATGTGATCCCGGGCAACGATGACGCGATCCGGTCCATCCGCCTGTTCGCCGCGAGGGTCGCCGACGCCGTCCTCGAGGGACAGAACTACTTCCAGAGCCAGGAGGCAGCCCGGGAGGGCGAGTCGGCTCGCCGGGGCGGGGTTCCGCAGGCAGTTGGCGCGGACGCTCCCGCGGCACCCGGCGGCGCCGAGGCCACCTGATCGTCCCATCCGGATTCCGGCGCCTCGTTCCGATCGGTCCGTCCGGAGCGGCGGACACCATCCACCCGCGGAACGACGCGGGGGAGAAGCTCGACCATCAGGAGAGACCATGAGTGTATCGGCCAGCGACGTGAAAGCCCTGCGGGACCGCACGGGCCTCGGCTTCATGGACTGCAAGGCGGCCCTCCAGGAGACCGGGGGGGATCTGGACGAGGCGGAGAAGTACCTCCGGAAGAAGGGACTGGCGAGCTCCTCGAAGCGGTCACAGCGTGCGGCCTCGGAGGGAGCGGTGGGGGCCTACATCCACATGGGGGGGAAGATCGGCGTCCTCCTCGAGGTGAACTGCGAGACCGACTTCGTGGCGCGTAACGCGGACTTCCAGCAGCTGGTGAAGGACATCGCCATGCACGTCGCCGCCACGTCCCCGAAGGTGGTGTCCCGGGATGAGGTGACCCCGGAGCTGTTGGCCCAGGAGCGCGAGATCTACCGGGAGCAGGCGCTGGGCCAGGGCAAGCCCGAGAACATCGTGGGCAAGATCGTGGACGGCAAGATGGAGAAGTTCTACGAGGAGAACTGCCTTCTGGAGCAGCCGTTCGTGAAGGACACCGGGATCTCCGTCAAGGAGCTGATCGCGAACCACATCGCCAAGATCGGCGAGAACATCGTCGTTCGTCGGTTCACCCGCTACGCACTGGGGGAGCAGAGCCAGTAACGACGGAGCCAGCCGGGAAGGAGCCCGTCCGTGTCGCCGTCCGACCAGCCGCGCTACAGGCGTATCCTGCTGAAGCTCAGCGGCGAGGCCCTCATGGGAAACCGTGAGTTCGGCCTCGACTGGAACGTCGTTTCCTCCATTGCCGGGCAGATCCGGGACGTCCACCGGCTGGGCGTCGAGGTGGCGCTGGTCATCGGCGGCGGGAACATCTTCCGGGGTGTCTCCGGGCTGGGCCACGGGATGGACCGGGTCTCCGGGGATCACATGGGGATGCTGGCCACGATCATCAACTCGCTGGCCATGCAGGACGCGCTGGAGAAGGGCGGCCTCGAGACCCGGGTCCTCTCCGCGATCCACGTCCGGGACGTGGCGGAGCCCTACATCCGCCGCCGGGCCGAACGGCATCTCGAGCGCGGCCGCGTCGTGATCATCGCGGCGGGGACCGGAAACCCCTACTTCACGACGGACACGGCGGCGGCGCTCCGCGCCATGGAGATCGGCGCGGAGGTGATCCTCAAGGCCACCCGGGTCGACGGCGTCTACACCTCGGACCCCGAGGTCGACCCGGAAGCCCGTCGTTTGGAACGCATCAGCTACCTGGAGGTCCTGAAGCGCGGCCTGCGGGTGATGGACTCGACCGCCATCAGCCTGTGCATGGAGAACGAGCTACCGATCGTGGTCTTCGACCTGACCCGGGAGGGGAACATCCGCAGGGTGGTCATGGGGGAGCCGGTGGGCTCCGTCATCGGAGGGAGCGAGCATGGTGACTGAGGTCCTGGCGGACGTCGAGCGCCGCATGGGCAGCACGGTGGAGGCGATGAAGCGCGAGCTGGCGAGCATCCGGACGGGGCGGGCCTCGCTGGCCATCCTCGACGGGGTGAAGGTCGACTACTACGGGACCGAGACCCCGCTGAACCAGGTGGCGACCCTTTCGATCCCGGAGCCGACCCTCATCGTCGCCCAGC
>JASFRI010000226.1:0-6882 GCA_050115015.1 Acidobacteriota bacterium | reverse complement strand
GTAGTCGTGCGCATAGCTCGTCTGGACGAGCGTGGCGCTTCCACCCCAGATCGTGCCGGTCCAGAAGAGCTGTCCGTTCGGCGAGGTGCAGTTCGGGGCCTCGGCGTCGAACTCGTAGTCGGTGTTCGTGGCGTGAGTCTGGTTCTCGATGCAGTGGTTGTTCGTCATCAGGTGCCCCTCGCACCCGACGAGCCAGCCGGTGCACAGGAACGAGCCCTGGGCCCCCTTGTTCGTCAGCAGGCGTGCGACCGCCTGGGAGGCGGCATAGGCCGCCGGCTCGTCGTCCCCGCCGAGGCCGTCGCTGTAGCAGATGGCGTTCACGAGATCATCGCCGGCGCAGATGGCCTCGAGGGAACCCGTGAACGCCGCGTTTCCGGCGGAGTACCCGGCCACTGAGAGCGCCCCCTCGCCGCGAGCCCCCACCAGCCGCACGATGGCCTGCTCGCCCTCGATGTGAGCGGCGAAGAAATCGCCGCGACTTCCTTTCCCACGGCCGTCGTATCGATAGCGCTGCGTGCCGTCCGGGGACTCGACGAACACCTGGCCCCCCGGGGGCAGGTCGAAGCGGTCGAAGTGGACCGCGATGAACGTGGCGCCGGGATGGTAGATGGTCAGGGACCAGGGTTGCGACGTGTCCGGCGCCTCCTCGGGATGAGGCACATAGTCCCCCACCTTCACCGGCTGGGCCGCCGCCGGCGACATTGCGGCCGCAAGGCCCGCACATGCCAGGACCACCAACCAGATCACGCAGCGCTGGTTCTTCATGGAATCCCCCTCTCCGGGCCGGCTCGCCGGAACCACTTCGGCCTCCCCTCGGACCTTCATCATACGCCGAAACCGCACGTGGGACCGCTCCCGCCCGGTTTCCCGACCTCCTCCCGGGACCCGCGCCTCCGACAATCGCGGGAGAACCGGAGGCCCGTGCCGGAGGATCTGATCCCCGCGCGGCCTCTCACGTTCCAGGAGCACCGGTGGTCGGTGCCCGCGATCGGGAGGAGACCGCATGAGAACGATCCGTACCCTGTGGGCAGTCGTGGCGATCCTGGGGGCCTCCGGAGTCACGCCGGCGGGCGACACACCGTGCGAGCGCGCGGCGATGGCGGCGCGGATGGCGTGCCGCAACGACGTGAGGGACGACTACTACACCAGCCTGGGGCGCTGCGAGAACCTGGCGGAGGCGCCGGACCGGGAGGAATGCCGCGGCGAGGCGGAGGAAGCCCGTAGGGAGGACGGGGCACTTTGCCGGGAACAGCACGAGGCAAGGCTGGACCTCTGCGACCAGCTGGACGAGTACCGCTACGCGCCGGAGATCGACCCCGCGGACTTCCTGTCACCGGAGCAGGCCGCGGCGGATCCGAATCCCTACTTCCCGCTGGTCCCCGGCCGGACCTGGATCTACGAGAACGAGGAGGAGCGGATCACGGTCACGGTCACCGACGAGACCCGCGAGATCCTCGGCATCGAGTGCATCGCGGTCCGCGATACGGTCCAGTCGAAGCTCGAGGCGGGGGACCTCATCGAGGATACGACGGACTGGTACGCCCAGGATGTCGAGGGCAACCTCTGGTACTTCGGCGAGGTCGCCCGGAACTACGAGGACGGGTTCCTCGTCGATCTGGAGGGAAGCTGGGTTGCCGGAGAGGAGGGCGCACAGCCCGGCGTCCTGCTATGGACCGTCCCCTTCCCCGGCCTCGTCTACCGGGAGGAGTACCTCCTGCGGGAGGCCGAGGACGCCGCCGAGGTGCTCGCGGTGGATGCGTCGACGCCGGAGCTGGCCGCCGACTGCGAGGACGACTGCCTGGCGACGCGTAACTTCACTCCCATCGAGCCGGACGTGATCGAGTGGAAGTTCTACGTGCCGGGGATCGGGCTGGTGCTGGAGCTGGACCCGGAGAGCGGGGAGCGCACCGAGCTGGTCAGCCACAACTTCAAATAATGAGGCGGACCGCGGGCCGGCGGTCAGAAGGCCCAGTTCACCCCGAAGCTGAGGAAGCGGGGCATCCCGAACCGCTCGACGGTCCGCACGCTGGTGGTCCCGTCAGGCTCCCGGATGATCTCGTGGGCGGGGATGGCGTTGTCCCGGTCGTAGACGTTGAGGAGGTTCGCGAAGAAGCGCAGCTGCATGCGCCGCAGGATCAGCACGCGGCTCACGCCGACGTCCACGCGGTGGAAGGGGGGCAGCCGGGCTCCGTTGCGCGGTCCGAGGGCCGCCTCTCCCGTGCCGTCCACGACGACCTCGGTCGTCGGGATGCCGGTGGCGTAGGTGCCGCTGACGCCGACCTGCCAGAACTCGCGGAAGCGGCAGGTGACCCCGAAGCGTATCCGGTGGCGCTGGTCCCACGCCCGGGGCACCGCCTCTCCGTCGACGACGTCCTCGGCGGAGGCGAGGGTGTAGGTGACCCAGCCCGACACCGGCGCCGCGCCGGGGCTGGAATAGCCGATCTCCAGGCCCCGGGCCGCGGCGGCGCCGGCGTCGATCCGCACGCGGTCCTCCCGGGCCTCCGGGAAGAACTCGAACGGATCCCACAGGTTCTCGAATCGGGTCACCGGGTTGTCGACGAGCTTCTGGTAGACGGACACCTCGACGGCATGGCCCCCCGGGAAGCGATGTTCCAGGTCCATGCTGCGGTGCTCGGCGTGCTGCACGGGCTGGAACTCCACGATCCCGTCCTCCACCTGCAGCTCGTCGATGCGCTGTGGCTGGGAGAAGCGGCCCCAGGCCATCCGCAGGTGCGTTGCGGGCCCCAGGTCGACGATCCAGGCGGCCCTGGGGCTCCAGTAGGCCTCCTTCGCCTCGGTGTAGGTCTGCCGGTCCCAGCGCAGCCCCAGCTCGGTGCGCACGCGGCCGGAGATCCGGATCTCGTCGGAGACGTAGAGCCCCGTTTCGATTCCCGCCGGGTCCGCCTCCCGGAGGCCGCCCCGCTCGGCCTCGGCGGCGGGAAGCGCCCAGGAGGAGACATAGCGATAGGTGGCCTGCAGGCTTCGCACGTCGAGCCCCCACTGCCAGGTCTGACGCGCGCCGGCCCAGCCCCAGTCCTGCCGCAGGCCGCTCAGCCGGGTGGCGCGCTCGTCGTCGAACCGGCCGTCGCCGGAAAGGCCGTGACGTTCCCGCCCGAGGCTGCCATGGGAGAGGGTCGTCCAGGAGTGCAGCCGCGGGGTCCAGGTCTGGCCCCAGCGGACCCAGGCATAGCGGTCGTCGGAGGCGGCCTCGAGGGGCAACAGCCACTGGGAGGCGCCGAGGTCCTCCGCGTCGGGCGTCTGGATCGCGTCCCGGGTCCCGAGGAACTGGACGCTCAGCGTGGACCGCTCCCCCAGGTCGTATCCCACCTTCCCGAACAGGTCGTAGTACGTCGGCTGGTAGGCGGGGTCGGCCCCGAGCGCCTCCAGGGTGTCGGAGGGATCCCCGCGGCGCGCCGCGAGGAGCCAGCTCCCGTGGCCGTCGTCGAAGATGCCCGAGCTGGCCACCCGGAGCCGCTCGGTCTGCACGCCGATCTCGGTGCGGGGAGGCCCCTCGGGATCCGCCGAGGCGATCTCCACGACGCCGCTCATGCGCCCGCCGTACGCCGCGGGGAAGTTCCCGGCGTAGAAGTCCATCCCCCCCACGCTCTCGGCGTCGACGATGCTGAACAGGTTCCACTGCTCCTTGCCGTGGAACGGCTCGTAGAGCTCGAGCCCGTCCAGGATCACCTGGACCTCGTCGTCCTCCCCGCCGCGCACGCGGGGGGCGGCGGTCTCGTCCTGGACGACGGCGGGGTCCCGGGCCAGCGCGCGCAGCGGGTCGGCCCCCGCCCCGGGCTGCCCGCGGATCGCCTCCGGGTCCAGCACGCGCACACGGGCCGGCCCCGACGGCCGGCTGGCCGGATCCGTCGCCTCCACGCGCACCCGGGCCGAGCCGGCCCGCCGGGAGGACAGCGCGATCGACACCCGCGTGTCCCGGCGATCCGCCACCCGGATCTGCGCGAGGGTCGTCGGCAGGAAACCGTCGTGGGTCGCCTCCAGGGTGTAGCTCCCCGCCGGTAGAAGGCCGGTCCGGAAGGTCCCGGCTGCGTCCGCGACCGCGCGCAGGTCTGCCTCGACGATCCGGATCGTGGCGCCGGGGATGGGGGCTCCACCGTCTTCCTCGACGACGCCCACGATCCGCCCTCGGGGCGGTGCAGGCACCACGAGCAGGAGCCCGGCGGGATCCCTCCGCGCCTCCAGGCCGTGGGGCGCGAGCAGCTCGCCGAGCACGTCCTCCGGCCAGGAGGCCTCCGGCTCCTCCGCCACGCGCATCTCGGGCCGCACCAGGTCGGTGCTGAACACGACGCGCAGACCCATCTCCTGCAGCCGATGCAGGGCGTCGGCGAGGGGAAGGCCCTGGTAGGCCTCCGGCGCCGCCGCGGCCGTCACCGTCACCCACAGGATCGCGAGCCCGGCGAGGAGGGGCGCGCGTCTCATGACGGGGGCCCGGAGGGATCGACGCGCAGCTCCTCCCCCTCGATGGACGCCCGGAGACGGCACGTCGGCAGGACGGCCCGGAGCGCCTGCTCGAGGTCGAGCCCGTCGATGTCCCCGCTGAGGGACACGGTCGCGGCGCGTGCGGCGACCACGTCGTCGGAGAAGCGCAGGCGCAGCCCGCGCTCCCGGGCCGCCCACGCGAGGAACTCGAGCGCCGGACGGCCCTCCAGGTCGAACATCGGCGTGACGCTCTCGGTCCAGGCCCAGAGGGGATCCCGCGGTCCGAGGCGGTGACGGGTCGCCCGCCCGGCCTCGACCGTGATCCCCTCCCCCGCTGCCACCGGGACCTGATCGCCGGCGAGGTCCACGAATGCGGCTCCCTCGCGCACGCGGACGCTTCCGGCCGCAGCGCCGGTCCGCACCTCGAACTGGGTGCCGACGTCGGTCACGCGGCCCCAGGGGACGCGCACGGCCAGCCCGGCGGCGCCGGCCACGATCCCCGAGTCGTAGTAGAGTCCTCCGTCCGACAGTTCCCACTCGCGGCCGGAGCGCAGGCGGACGCGGGTGCTGCGGTCCAGCCGCAGCGTGCCGCCGCCCGCGAGGCGCAGGGCGATGCGGCCCTCGGGCCCGGTGGCGATCTCGGTGCCGGCCCGGATCTCCCCGCCGACGGTCAGCGCCCGGGGGGGACCGGCGGAGGACGGCGTCCGCTGCCAGGCATCTTCCACGAGAGACACCACCACCGCCCCGGGCGGCTCGCCCGGCGGGACGGACCGGGGGCGCATGGCGAGGACCGCGAGACCCACCGCGACAACGAGGATCGCCGCCGCGAGGAGCCAACGGCGCCGGCGTCGCGCCGCCAAGGCCGCCCGCCAGCGGGCGTGCACCGCGGCGCGTACACGGTCCCGCCGCTCCGCGGGGATCGCGACGGTCTCGTCGCCCAGGCGGATCCAATCCCGGAGGCGATCGTCGCGCGGATCGGGGCGCCGCTCCCGCGCGGTCACGACGTGCTCCCGGGCCCGGCCGCGGCGGGTCCCGCGAGCAGAACGAAGGCCTCCCGGAAGCCCTCCCGGGCCCGCGTCAGCACCGACTCGGCGGCCTTGGGACTGCTCGCCATCCGGGCGGCGATCTCCCGGACCGACATCCCCTCCAGGTACTTCCAGCGCAGGGCCGCGGCGTGGCGGCGAGGCAGGTGATCGAGGGCGGCGCGGACCAGCCCGGCCAGCTCCCGGCGCCGCGCCGCCGACTCGGGGTCCTCGTTCAGCGCCGTCCCGAGCGATTCCAGCGCCGCCCGCACCTCGGGGAGATCGCCGGCGAGGGGCACCGACGGCAATTGCCGGTTGCGGCGCCGCAGGTACGCGGCGATCTCATGGCGGCAGAACGTGCACAGCCAGGTGAACAGCATCGCCTCGCCGCGGTAGGTGCCGATCCGGGCGACGGCACGGCAGAGGGTCTCCTGGGCAACCTCCTCTGCCGCATCGGCATCCCCCCTCAGGCGGGAGAGGGCGAACCGGTAGATCCCGGGGAAGTAGGCCTCGAAGAACTCGTCGAAGGCCCGTTCCTCTCCGAGGGCCATCCTGCGCGCCAGATGGTGGTCCCATGCGGCGGAGCGAGAGCCCAATGTGCACCTCCGGCGATCGTGGGGGTGTTCCGGGCCGTTCCCCGGAGTGTACCGTGAGGGGGCGGAAGGGGCCACCCCGCCGGTGGTCCTCCCCTCTTCGTGGGAGTGCCGGATCTCCCCAGATCCCTCGCGGTTTCGAACCGGGCGCGGCATCGCCGTGCCCCGCGAGGGGACGGCCTGCTCCCCCCGGAGATCCCGGCACATCACGGGCCGGTGGACGTGGCGGAGGTCATGATCGGCGACGGTGGGGCCCGGACGGCGTTCCGCCGGGCCGCTCCTCCGCGCGCCCCGGAAGGGCCTCCGGGACGGGTCATTCCCGTCGGGAGACGCAATCCGGCGGCTCGAGACGATCGCCCTGTGCGACAATGACCGGGAGGTGATGGGGGTGCCGTGCTGCGTGTGCTGTTCATGCTCGTGGGAGTCCTGGCGGCCTCCGCCGCCGACGCGCAGGAGCTGGTGCTCCTCGGCGGCGCCACGCACAACGATGACCTCTCCGCGCCCACCTATGGCTGGGCGGTCGAGTATGCCCAGGGCCTCGGCGAGCACCCCTACGTCACCCTGGCGTGGCTGAACGAGGGCCATTTCCAGGACCATCACCGCGACGGTCCTGCGGCGCAGCTCTGGGGACGTGCGAACCTGCTCCGGCGGCGCCTGTCGCTCTGCTTCGGCGTCGGCCCCTACAGCTACTTCGACACCGCGCAGGCAGAGCAGGGCGCTTCCTACGCGAACGATCACGGCTGGGGAGTGATCTTCAGCGCGGGGCTCACCTGGTACACCGACCGGCGCTGGCTGTTCAACCTGCGCGTGAATCGCATCGAGACCCATAC
>JASFRI010000225.1:0-6884 GCA_050115015.1 Acidobacteriota bacterium | reverse complement strand
GCGGCAGATGATCGAGGATCGCGTGCTGGGACGGTACCGCGAGATCGTCGGCGCGGACGGCCGGGGGGAGGCGCCCGGCGCGGTGCGGGTGGAGGAGGAACCTCCGCTGACGGAATCGACCCGGGATATCCTGGGTCCGTGAGGGGCATCGAGGTCCGTTCTTGGGGCGTCGTCAAGTGGTAAGACACTGGATTTTGGTTCCAGCATCGGAGGTTCGAATCCTCCCGCCCCAGCCATGATTCGGAGGAGGGCGTCGGCGGGCCACAGGGGCCGCCGGCGCGGTAACGGAGCGATCCATGGAGATGCAGTCACCTTCACCGTCACCGCTGGATGACCTGAAGGTCTTCACCGGGAACGCGAACCCGGCCCTGGCGGGACAGATCTGCGAGTCCCTCGGGACCGAGCTGGGCCGGATCAACGTCACTCAGTTCGCGGATGGCGAGAGCTACTGCCAGATCCAGGAGAACGTCCGCGGAAAGGACGTCTTCGTCATCCAGCCGACCTGCCCGCCGGTGAATCACAACCTGATGGAACTCCTGGTGATGATGGACGCCTTCAAGAGGGCGTCCGCGGCCCGTGTCACCGCGGTGGTCCCGTACTACGGCTACGCTCGCCAGGATCGCAAGGACCGACCGCGGGTGCCGATCTCCGCGAAGCTCGTGGCCGATCTGATCACGGCCGCCGGGGCCGACCGGCTCCTTGCCCTCGACCTGCACGCCGCGCCGATCCAGGCGTTCTTCGATATCCCGGTGGATCACCTATTCGCCGCGCCGGTGATGGTGGAGGCGATCTCGAAGCTGAACCTCTCCGAGCTCACCATCGTCTCTCCCGACGCCGGCGGGGTGGAGCGGGCGCGGGCCTTCGCCAAGCGCCTCGACGCCGGCCTGGCGATCATGGACAAGCGGCGCGAGGGGGACGCGAACGTCGCCAAGATCATGCACGTCATCGGCGATGTGAAGGACCGCACGGTGTTCATCGTCGACGACATCGTCGATACGGCGGGGACGATGGTGGAGACCGTCGAGGCGCTGCGCCAGAAGGGGGTGCGGGACATCTACGCCTGCATCACCCACCCGATCCTCTCCGGGCCGGCGGTTTCGCGGCTGTCCGGGAGTCCACTGAAGAAGATGTTCACCACCAACACGGTTCCATTGACCGAGGAGAAGCGGGATTCGCTGCGGCCGGAGGTGCTCTCGGTGGCCGGCCTCCTGGCGGAGGCCATCCGGCGGATCCACCACAACTCCTCGGTGAGTTCGCTGTTCGTCTGATCGTCGCGGAGGCCCCGCCCGCGGTTGCGAGCCCTTCGCGCCGCGGGCGCGATCGGAGCCCCGTCGAGCAAGCAAGGAGCACGAGGATGTCCAAGAACGTGGTCGTGGACGTGGCCAGCCGGTCGGAGACCGGCAAGAACGTCGCCCGGAGAATGCGACGCTCGGGGAAGATCCCGGCGGTGCTCTACGGGATGCAGAAGCCTGCGGTTTCCCTCACGGTGGATCCGGACGCGATCCAGTCCATCCTGCAGTCGGAATCGGGCGATAACACGCTGTTTCAGCTGCGTCTGGACGGTTCGGAGAGCAAGACCCGCCACGTGATGATCCGCGACCGTCAGAAGGACCCGGTGAGCGGGGCGCTCGTGCACATCGACTTCATGCGGATCGACCTCGAGCGCAAGGTCGAGATCGAGGTTCCGCTGCAGATCGTGGGGACCGCCACCGGCGTGAAGAACGAAGGCGGGGTGCTGGACTTCATCGTCCGCACCGTGGAGGTGACCTGCTTGCCCCAGGACATCCCCGAGAGCTTCGAGGTGGACGTCTCCGGGCTGCACATCGGGCAGGTGTTCCGCGTCAGGGAGCTGGCGCGGGACCCGCGCTACGAGATCCTGACGGAGCCGGAGCAGCCCATCGTCGTGATCTCCGCCCCGACCGTCGTCGAGGAGCCCGAGGCGCCGGAGGCGGCCGAGGGTGCCGAGGAGGCTGCGGCGGAAGGCGAGGCGGAGGGCGAGACCAAGGCCTCGACCGGGGACGCGGAGAGCTGACCGGGAGCGACACTCCGGTCCAGGCGATGACGGGGATTGGCGATGGTGGCGGAGGCTGCCCTGCGGGCGATCCTGGGGCTGGGCAACCCCGGACCGGATTACGAGCTTACCCGACACAACATCGGCTTTCTCGTCGTGGATCGGCTGCGGGACCGTCACGGCCTGCGTCTCCACGAGGAAGGCTCCCACCTGCAGGCTTGCCGGTGGCGCTACGGCGGCGGCGGCAGGCGGGTGTGGCTGGCCCGGCCACTCACCTACATGAACCGGAGCGGGCGGGCGGCGGCCCGGCTCCGGGCGCAGGCGGGGATCGAGCCCCGGGAGCTCCTGGTGATCGTGGATGATCTGGACCTGCCCTTCGGGCAGCTCCGGATCCGAGAACGGGGCGGAGCGGGAACGCATAACGGGATGCGGTCCCTGGTGGAGGTCCTCGGGGAGGGCTTTCCGAGGTTGCGGGTGGGCATCGGGCCTGCGCCGGGGAACGTGGACCTGTCGGACTGGGTCCTCGCGCCGTTTCCGGCGGACGAGGCCGGTCGCCTCGGCGCGGTGCTGGATGCGGCGGCGGACTGTGTGGAATTGGCGGTGCGGCGGGGAACCCGCGCCGCGATGAATCACTACAACGGAAGCGGTCCCGTGGGGGACTGAGGGGGGAGCAGCGTGCAGACGGAGACTCTACTGGTGCCGGGTTCCGGCGCCTGCTGGGGACTGGGGGTGGCGCAGCTGGAGACCTTGAAGATCGCGGTGCCGGTCCTCGGCGCGCTGGGGATGCTGGTCGCGGGCTGGATCTACCTGCTGGTGCGGCGCAAGGGGGCCGGAAGCCAGAAGATGGTCGAGCTGGCGGCGGCGATCCACGATGGTGCGATGGCCTTCCTCAGGCGGGAGTACTCCGTGCTCTCCGTCTTCGTGGTCGTCGTGGCGCTGCTGCTGGGGTGGAAGCTCGGGTGGAACACCGCGATGGCTTTCCTGGCGGGAGCTCTGTGTTCGGCGACCGCAGGCTTCGTGGGCATGAAGGCCGCCACCAGCGCCAACGTCCGCACCGCCGAGGCGGCCCGGTCGGAGGGGCAGGGCAACGCCCTGGAGGTCGCCTTCTGGGGCGGGGCGGTCATGGGTGTCTCCGTCGCCAGCCTGGGACTGCTCGGCGTGGGTGCGCTGTTCCTCGCCTTCGGGGACCCGTCCACCGCGAAGGTCATCAACGGCTTTGCCATGGGGGCGTCCTCCATCGCGCTGTTCGCCCGCGTCGGGGGCGGGATCTACACGAAGGCGGCGGACGTGGGGGCCGACCTGGTCGGCAAGGTGGAGGCGGGTATCCCCGAGGACGATCCCCGCAACCCAGGCGTCATCGCCGACAACGTCGGGGACAACGTCGGGGACGTTGCCGGCATGGGCGCGGACATCTTCGAGTCCTACGTGGGGGGCATCGTGGCGACGATCGCCATCGGCGCCACCGTCTTCGGCGACGAGCTGGCGCGCCTTTCCGCCGACCCGGCGATGCCGGAGGGCAGCGTGAAGTCCCTGCTGATGGCCCTGCCGCTGTTGCTCGCCGGTATCGGGCTGCTCGCGTCCTTCGTGGGTATCCTGTCGATGAAGATCCTCAAGGCGTTCAGCCCTGCGGCGGCGCTGCGCTACTCCACGTTCATCGCCGGCGGGCTCTTCCTGGCGGCTGCCTACGGCCTGATCGCTGCCCTGTCGATCCAGAACAACGTCTTCTGGGCGGTGTTCGGAGGGACGGTGGCCGGGGTCCTCATCGGGCTGATCACGGAGCACTACACCTCCGGCGGGCCGATCCACCGCATCGCGGAGGCAAGTCGAACGGGTTCCGCGACGAACCTGATCCACGGTCTGGCGGTGGGGCTGGAGTCCTGTGCGCCGCCCATCGTCGTCATCGCCGTGGCCATCTGGGTCGCCAATGCGGCGGCCGGACTCTACGGCATCGGCATCGCGGCGGTCGGGATGCTGGCCACCGTGGGGATCACGATGAGCGTCGATGCCTACGGCCCGGTGGCGGACAACGCCGGGGGGATCTCCGAGATGTCCGGGCTGGGACCCGACGTCCGGAAGATCACCGACGGGCTCGACGCCCTCGGCAACACCACGGCGGCCATCGGCAAGGGCTTCGCCATCGGTTCCGCCGCCCTGACGGCGCTGGCGCTGTTCTCGGCCTTCTCCCAGACCATCCGCGAGGCGGTCCCCGATTTCCAGATCAGCATCCAGGAGCCCCGGGTGGTCATCGGCCTGTTCATCGGCGGCGCGCTTCCCTTCCTGATCGCGGCGATGACGATGACGTCCGTGGGGCGGGCCGCGGGCCAGATGGTCGACGAGATCCGGCGACAGTTCCGCGAGATCCCGGGACTGCTGGAGGGACGGCCGGAGGCCAAGCCCGACCCCGCCCGCTGCGTGGACATCTCCACCCGGGCGGCGATCAAGGAGATGGTCGTTCCCGGCCTGACGGCGGTGGCGAGCCCGGTGCTGGTGGGTTTCGTGCTCGGGGCGGAGGCCCTCGGCGGTATGTTGGCCGGCGCGACGGTGACCGGCGTGCTGCTGGCCCTCATGATGGCCAACGCCGGAGGTGCCTGGGACAACGCCAAGAAGGCCATCGAGAAGGGGGAGCTCGCCGGCGAGGGGAAGGGCTCCGAGGCCCACAAGGCGGCGGTCGTGGGAGACACGGTGGGCGACCCCTTCAAGGACACCTCCGGGCCCTCCATGAACATCCTCATCAAGCTGATGTCCGTGGTCTCCCTGGTGATCGCGCCGCTACTCGGGACGTCGCTGTTGTGATAGCATTCTCTTTTCGTCCAACCGGACTCCTTGCTCCGGACCCCGAACCCACGGGGCCGCCGGGGCTACAAGGCCATAAGGAGATCTGCCGATGCCGATGTACGAGACCGTTTTCATCGCCGAGCCCGGTCTCCCGGAACCCGATGCGGACAGCCTCGCCGAGGGGTTCCACAAGGTGGTGACCGAGGGGAGCGGAAGCCTGAAGAAGACCGACTCCTGGGGCAAGAAGAAGCTCGCCTACGCCGTCCGCAAGCACGAGGAGGGCTACTACTATCACCTGCGCTACGAGGCTCCCCCGGAGGCCGTGACGGAGCTCGAGCGACGCCTCCGGAATCATGAACAGATCCTCAAGTACCTCTCCGTCCGGCTGAACCGGGAAGCCCTGCAGGCGGTGGAGATCGCGGAGCAGAAGGCTGCGGAGAAGGCTGCCGCGCGTGCGGCCCGGGAGGCGGAGCGCGCCGCCCGGCAGGCCGAGGCCGCTGCCGCCGCCGAGGCAGCGGGCGGCGGCGGCGAGGGTGCGGATACCGGCGCCAAGAAGGACGATGGCGCCGCCGCGAAGGCCGACTCCGACACGGAGAAGAAGACCGGGGAGTGAGGGTGCCCGGCGGCGGAGGCCGCCGGAGGATGACGGAGGTAGAGGACGATGGCAGCAGGTCGTGGAGGTAGCGGAGGAGGTGGTCGCGGCGGTCGGCGGCGCTTCCTGTTCCGGCGCAGGAAATTCTGCAAGTTCTGCGAGGAGAAGATCAACTACATCGACTTCAAGGACGTCCGGGTGCTGCAGGGCTACGTCCCGGAGCGCGGGAAGATCCTCCCGCGACGCACCTCGGGCACCTGCTCGGCCCACCAGCGGGAGCTGAAGCGGGCCATCAAGCGCGCGCGGAACATCGCGCTGCTGCCGTTCACCACGGACTAGGAGGGCGTGCCGTGCGAGTGCTGCTGCGGGAGGACATGGAGAACCTCGGCAGGCGCGGGGAGGTGGTGCGGGTGGCGGCTGGCTATGCGCGCAACTACCTCCTGCCGAAGCGCCTGGCGATGCCGGTCACGCCGGGGAACATGAAGCTGATCGAGCAGGAGCAGCGCGCGTTCCAGGTCCGGCGAGACAAGGAGAAGCAGGCCGCCGAGGATGTCGCCCGCCGTATCGCCGAGGTCTCCTGCACGATCGTGAAGAAGGTGGGCGAGGCCGAGACGCTCTACGGATCGGTCACCACCCAGGAGATCGGCGAGATCCTCAACAAGGAGGGGATCGACATCGATCGCCGGCGGATCCTGCTGGAGGAGCCGATCAAGGCCCTGGGGGTCTACACGGTGCCCATCAAGGTGCATCCCGAGGTCACCGCGGACCTGAAGGTCTGGGTGGTCCGGGAGTAGGCGGGAGCGACCGCGCCTTGGCGACGTCGGCGGATCATGCCGAAGCCGGGTCGGCGGCCTCCCGGGTCGCGCTGGTGCCCTGCGTCCTCGCCTGGCTGTTACCCGGGGCCGGCCACTTCTACCTGGGCCGGCGGCTCCGGGGCATCAGCTTCCTCGCGATCGTCCTCATCACCTACGTGCTGGGACTGTCCCTCGATGGACGCGCCTATATCGCCGACCGCCTTCACCCCCTCACGTACCTGGCCACCTTTGCCAATATCGGCCTGGGGCCGCTGGACATCCTCGAGCGACGGGCCACGTACGGGGAGCTGGTGTGGCGCCTCCCGCAAGGCCCCGCCGGCGAGGTGCTGCTCGATCGCATGCGGGACCGGGTTCGGTCCGGGCGCAGCGAGTACGGGACCACGTTCCTGTTGACCGCGGGGCTCATGAACCTGCTGCTCATCCTGGATGCGTTCGATGTCGCCACAGGGAGAAAGGCGCCACCGAAGGAGGCCGAGTCCTGATGCTCAGCCATCTCGGCCTGCTGGTGATCTTCGCCGTGCTGGTGGGCGCCTTCTTCGGCCTGATCAGCCGCGAGACGTTTCGCGAAGGTGTGAAGGTCTTCCTCGTCCTCACCCTGTCCATGGTGGTGCTGTCGCTTCTCGTCGCGTACCTGATGTACCCCTTCCCGCTGCGATGAGCCCCGGCCGGTCCCTCCGCCTCCTGAGCCTCT
>JASFRI010000224.1:0-6894 GCA_050115015.1 Acidobacteriota bacterium | reverse complement strand
TCCAGCGGGCCATCGAGCCGGAGATGGACGTGGACGGCTACATCGAGGCGATGTTCGCCCTCCTGGAGGGGAACCTCTGGGGCGAGGCTCCGGAGGGGAGGAAGCCATGACGACGTTCCCGAACCGGCCGCGGCTGGAGATCCGCGATCTGCGCAAGCTCTATCGCGGAGGCCCGGCGGCCAACGACGGCATCAGCCTGTCGATCCACGCGGGAGAGGTCTTCGGCCTTCTCGGCCCGAACGGTGCCGGGAAGACGACGCTCGTCAACCAGATCATCGGCCTGCTGGAGCCGACCTCCGGGTCCATCCGTCTGGACGGGATCGACCTCGTGGCGGACCCGGGCGCCGCGCGTCAGCTGTGCTCGTACCTCCCCCAGGGGGCGTTGCCGATCGCCTCGTTCACCCTGGAGGGGGCGATCACCATGGCCGGACGGATCCGCGGGGCAGCCGCGGCCGAGGCGGCCCGGCGCGTGGACTCCATGGTGCAACGGCTCGAGCTGACGGACTGGCGGAGCACGATCGGTCACCGGCTCTCCGGGGGCGTGCTCCGGCTGGTGGGGTTCTGCATGGCGACGGTCCAGCCGGGACGTCTGGTGATCCTGGACGAGCCCACGAACGACGTCGACCCCCTGCGCCGCCGCCTGCTCTGGCGGGAGATCCGCCGCGTCGCGGAGGAGGGTGCCGCCGTGCTGCTGGTGACCCACAACGTGCTGGAGGCCGAGAAGGCGGTGGACCGGCTGGCGATCGTCGACCGCGGCCGGATCCTCGCGGAGGGGACGCCCGGCTCCCTTCGAAGCCGCCGGCGCGCCCACCTCCGGCTCCGGGTCACCCTCGAGCCACGGACCGGCGACCTGCCCCTCCCGGAATTCGCCTCCCTGGAGGCGCGGACCGGACGCCGCCTGCTGGTGGCCGTGCCGGAGGCCGAGGCGCTGGACGCGGTCCAGTGGGCCCGCGGACTCCAGCAATCGGGGCTGGCGGAGGAGTACGAGCTGGGGCCGATCACCCTGGAGGACACCTACGCAACGCTGATCGGGCGGGACGACGCCCTGCAGCCGGAAGGAGACCCCCGTGCCTGACACCGTGCTGGCGACCGCCGGACCGCCCCCGCTCATGCGCGGGCCCTCCTACTGGATGCGCAGCTATCTGCTCATGCTGCGCTGGGAGATCACGAGCCTGAGGATGGTGCTGCCGATCCTCTTCGTCGTGCAGATGCTGCTGGGGGCCGGCGTGGTCGTCGGGCTCGGCCTCCTCTTCGACCAGGTCGCCCCCACCCAGGCGCTCTACCTGGCGACGGGGGCCACGGTCATCTCCCTCCTGCTGACGGGGCTCGTGGCCGCACCGCAGCTCGTGGCCAACCAGAAGATGTCCGGAACGTACGACTACCTCTGGTCCCTGCCGGTTCCGCGTCTCGTCGAGGTGATGGCCAGCCTCACGGTCTACGCGGTCGTGGCACTGCCGGGCACCATCGTCGCCCTGGTCGTGGCCGCGCTGCGATTCGACCTGGACCTGTCGGTCAGCCCCCTCGTGATCCCCGCCGCCTTCCTCACCGTTCTGATGGCGACCTCCGTCGGCTACGGCTTCGCCCACGGCATCCGCCAGCCCATGGTCACCGGCCTGATCACCCAGGTCCTCGCCTTCGGGATCCTGCTCTACTCCCCGATCAACTTCCCCGCGGACCATCTCCCGCGGTGGTACGCGGCGCTGCACGAGGTCCTCCCCTTCGAGCACGCGGCCATCGTCATGCGCGACGGCCTCACCGAGGGTCTGGTCCAGGGGGCGGGTCGATCGTACCTGATCTTGACGGCCTGGACGGTGGCGGGCTGGCTCGTCACCTGGAGGGTGCTCGGCCGGCGGGGATGAACCCGGCCGCCCCCTGCTATCCGGCGGTCGTCACCCCTGTGTCGTTCGTGGGTTCCGCCGGCGCGCCCACTTCCCCGCGACCTCCAGGGGCCGCGGGTTGAGGGCACGGTCGATGAGGATCTCCGCCGCGTTGTGAAGAACCCAGTCGAAGTTCTCCTGGCCGACCGAGAACGGATCACAGTCGGGGGCGGGGTTCATGAAGTCGATGGCGTACGGCACACCGTCCCGGACCGCGAACTCCAGCGTGTTGAAGTCGTAGCCGAGCTCCCGGCAGAGATTCAGGCAGTCCTTGCGGACACGGGTCAGGAGCTTGCCGTCGGGGGGAGGCGCGTCCCGCACGTAGCGGTACTCGGCGGGCATCCGGGGGTCATACCGCATGACGCGCACCCGCTCCCGACCCAGGGCATAGCACTGGTAGTACTCAGCGGACTCTATTGCCTCCTGGGCGATCATCGACAGCGTGTGGGTGCCGTCGTAGGCTCGGAAGAACTCCTCCGGATCCGCGACCCGGTAGACGTCCCCCCGCCCGCCGCCGTTCGCGGGCTTCAGGAAGATGGGGAACCCCAGGTAGGCGAACACTTCGTCCCACCGCAGCGGGAACTCGAGGTTCGAGAACGTGTCCGGGCCGGTGTCGGGTGGGTGCGCCTTGTGGGGGAGCAGGACCGTCCGCGGCACCGCCACTCCCGCCGCCTCGGCGATGACGTTGCTCAGGAACCTGTCGTCCGCGCTCCACCAGAACGGGTTGTTGATCACCTGCGTGCCGCGGGCCGCGACCACCTTCACGAGAGTGCGGTAGAACGGGACCTGGTGGCTGATCCGGTCCAGGATCAGGTCGTAGCTGGGAATGTCATCCTGGTGGACTGCCCCGACGTGTACCGACTCGGCCACGACGCGCCCGTCACCGCGCCGGTTGACCTCGTCGACGATCGCCGGCGGGAACGAGCGCTCCTCTCCGAAGAGGATGCCGATCTTCCTCGCCACCGGGAACCCTCCTGGGCCGCGAGACCCCATCCCATGAAGGACTTGCGACCGATCGAAAGGACCATCGGAAGATAGCAGAATCCTGGCGCTTTCTCCACGAGGGAGCACCGTGACGCGCGAGCATCATCCGCGTCCCGGCGAAGGCCTGGCCGAACCTGGAGAGCCTCCGGTGCGGCTACCGGGAAAAGGACCCGTGTGGATGTCCCCGCCTCGCACGGCCGCGTCACCCGGCCGGGTGCCTCTCCCGCGGTTCCTCCCCTGAACGGGACCGGGGAAGCCTGTATAATCGACAAACCGCTGGGCTCGAAGTCGACTCGCGGCAACCCCGCCCCCTGGAGGCACGAATGCGACCGCGCGCGCGGATCTGGATTGGCCTGCTGTTCCTGCCCCTGGCGCTGCACGCCGGCGAGGAGGAGATCCCGAACCTCCCACCGGCGCTCGCCGTCCATGCCCTGACCCATGCCCGGGTGGTCCCGCAGGCAGGCCAGGTCCTGGAGGACGCGACGATCGTCCTCAGGGACGGCCGCATCGAGGCGGTCGGAACGGACCTGGAGCCACCGGCGGACGCCCGCGTCTGGGACCTGTCGGGAAGCACGGTCTACCCGGGGTTGATCGACCCCTTCACCCATCTGGGATTCCCCGAGCCGCACGGGGGGAGGGGTGGCCGCCGGGGCGGTCCGCCCGCACGGGAGGAGCCGCAGGCCTCGGGCCCGACCGACCCGAACCCGATGGTGCACCCGGAGGAGAGGGCCGCCGACGCCGCCGCGCTGGACGAGGACGGTCGTGCGTCCTGGCGCAAGGCCGGATTCACCGCCGTCGTCACGGCGCCCCCCGCGGGCGTCTTCCGGGGCTCCGCCGCGCTGGTGAACCTGGGTGACGGTGCGATCGGCGGCAACCTGGTCGCCGAGGACCTCGGACAGGTCGTCGGTTTCGATCACGGGAACTTCCGCAGCCGGCAGTATCCGGGCTCGATGATGGGAACGATGGCCCTGATCCGGCAGACGCTGCTGGATGCCGATCACGACGCCGTCGTCCGCGCGGCGTACCGGGAACGGCCGGATCGTGTCGACCGGCCGGAGTTCAACCGCGCCCTCGCGGCGCTGGAGCCCGTCGCCGGGGGCAAGATGCGGGTCGTCTTCGAGACCGGGGATCTCCTGGGGCTGGTCCGCGCGGCGGGTCTGCTGGAGGAGTTCAGCCTCGACGGGATCCTGGTGGGGAGCGGCGAGGAATACCGGCACCTGGAGTGGGTGCGGGAGGCGAACGCCCCCCTCATCCTCCCGGTCAGCTTCCCCGCGGCCCCGGAGGTCGGCGAGGAGGGTCCCGCGCTGGACATTCCCACGGCAACGCTGCGCCAGTGGTTCCTGGCGCCGGAAAACCCCGCGCGCGTCCGTGAGGCCGGCATACCCTTCGCGCTCACCAGCGTCGGACTCGACACCCCGGGCGAGATGCGCCCCCACGTCCGCACCGCCATCGAGCGGGGGCTCGCCCCCGACGAGGCACTCGACGCGATGACCCGGGTGCCGGCGCTGCTCTACGGCCTGGACGACCGCCTCGGGACCATCGAGCCCGGCAAGATCGCCAACCTCACGGTGACCGACGGCGATCTCTTCGGGGAGAAGACCGCCGTGACCGCGGTCTGGGTGGACGGGCGGCCGTACGAGAACGACGAGTCCGGCAAGGCGGACACGGACGGCGAGACGTCGGACGAGGAGGGGAAGGAGGAGGCCTCCGGCGACGCAAAGGAGAAGCCGCCCCTGCCGCAGATCCCCTGGGCGCCGGAGCCCGGGCCGATCCGGCAGCCCGAGGCGGTGTTCGTGAAGAACGCCACCCTGTGGACCCAGGGCCCGGAGGGCATCCTGGAGGGCGCCGACCTCCTGGTCGTGGACGGCCGGATCCAGGCGGTCGGCCGGGGGCTCCGGGCGCCCCGGGACGCGGAGGTGATCGAAGCCCGCGGGCGGCACGTGACGCCGGGGCTCATCGACGCGCACAGCCACTCCGCCACCGCCGAGTCCGTCAACGAGGCGACCCGGGCGGTCACCGCCGAGGTGCGGATCGCCGACGTGCTGGACCCGGACGCGACGATCCTCTACCGGCTGCTGGCGGGAGGACTGACCACCGCGAACGTGCTCCACGGGTCGGCGAACCCCATCGGCGGGCAGAACGCGGTCATCCACATCCGCACGGGGCGCACGCCCCAGAGCCTCCGGTTCGACGGCGCCCCGCCGGGGATCAAGTTCGCGCTGGGAGAGAACGTCAAGCAGGCGAACTGGGGGGACGACTACACGACGCGGTACCCGCAGACCCGGATGGGTGTCGACGTTGTGATCCGCCAGGCCTTCCTCGCGGCCAGGGACTACACCGCGGCGTGGGAGCGCTGGGAGACCGAGGGGAAGGCGGCGGGAGATCCGCCGCCGCGACGGGACCTACAGCTCGAGGCGATCGCGGAGGTCCTCTCCGGAAAGCGGCTGCTCCACTGCCACTCCTACCGGCAGGACGAGATCCTGGCGCTGCTGCTCCTGACCAAGGAGTTCGGTATCCGGGTGGCGACCTTCCAGCACGTCCTGGAGGGCTACAAGGTCGGCCAGGAGCTGGCCGCCTACGGTGCCGGGGCCTCCACCTTCAGCGACTGGTGGGCGTACAAGTTCGAGGTCTACGACGCCATCCCCTACAACGGGGCCCTCATGCACGCCGACGGGGTCCTCGTGTCCTTCAACTCGGACTCCGACGAGCTCGCGCGCCGCTTGAACCTCGAGGCGGCCAAGGCGGTGAAGTACGGCGGCGTCCCCGCGGAGGAGGCCCTGTCGTTCGTCACGGCGAACCCCGCGAAGCAGCTCGGGATCGACTCACGGGTCGGTAGCCTGGAGGTCGGCAAGGACGGGGATTTCGTGATCTGGAGCGGCGACCCGCTGTCGACCCGGAGCGTCGTCGACCAGACATGGGTGCAGGGAGTGCTCTACTTCGACCGGGACGCGGATGCCGCGCGGCGCGAGCTGCTCGCCGCCGAGCGGGAGGCCCTGGTCGAGGCGGCCCGGAGCGCCCCCGAGGAGAAGCCGGGGAAGGGAAAACGCCGCGGCGCGCGGCGCCCGGGCGAGGAGGTGCTGCGATGAGGCGCGCGGCGAAGGTCCTGACGCTGGCGGCGGCCGTGGGGGCCGCCCCGATCGCCCCGTCGAGCGCGGCGGAGGCGGTCTTGATCCGAGGCGCGACGGTGCACACGGTGAGCGGGCGCACGATCGAGGGCGGCAGCGTCCTGCTGCGCGACGGCCGGATCGCCGCGGTGGGCCGCTCCGTCGACGCTCCCGACGCGGAGGTCGTCGAGGCCGCGGGTCAGCACCTCTATCCCGGCCTGATCGACTGCGACACGGTGCTGGGTCTCGTCGAGATCCCGGCGGTGCGGGCGACGCGGGACTACAGCGAGACCGGGGAGGTGACGCCGAACGTCCGCGCGGAGCTGGCCGTGAACCCCGACTCGGAGCTGCTGCCGGTCACCCGGGCCAACGGCATCCTCTACGCGTACACCGCGCCGCGCGGCGGCCGGATCAGCGGCATGGGTGCCGTGATGCGCCTCGACGGCTGGACCTGGGCGGACATGACCGTCCTGGCGCCGGCGGGCCTCGGCATCCAGTGGCCCCGGATGACCATCGACCGGCGCCCCCGGGCCCGCACCGAGCCCGAGGAGCAGGAGAAGCAGCGCGAGAAGGCCCTGGAGACCCTCCGGGACGCCTTCGACACGGCGCGGGCCTACCTCAAGGCGAGGGACGCGGCGGCCGCCGGCGAGGGCCCGCCGGTCCCGGTGGATTCCCGCTGGGAGGCGATGCGGCCGGTGCTCTCCGGGGAGGTTCCGGTGGTCGTCCGGGCCGACGATCTCACCCAGATCGACGCGGCGGTCGCGTGGGCCGAGGAGCAGGGGCTGCGGCTCATCCTGGCGGGAGGCGAGGACGCCTGGCGGGCGGCGGACCTGCTGGCCGAGAAGGAGATCCCGGTGCTCCTGGGACCGGTGCTGTCGCTGCCGCGGCGGGAGTGGGAGCCGTACGACACGGCGTACCGCAACGCGGCG
>JASFRI010000223.1:0-6905 GCA_050115015.1 Acidobacteriota bacterium | reverse complement strand
GGGGAGCTGGGGCGGAGGGGGGTCTTCTCGGTGAACAGGCCCCGGGAACCCAGCGAGCCGTAGACCTCGTCGGTGGAGACGTGCACGAACCGCCTCACGCCGATCCGGCGGGCCTCCTCCAGCAGGATCCCGGTCCCCACGACGTTCGTCCGCAGGAACGGGCTGGACCCCTCGATGGAGCGGTCCACGTGGGACTCGGCGGCCAGGTGGAAGACGACGTCGCAGCCCCGCATCGCCCGGCGAACCACCGCCGGGTCCGCGATGTCCCCGCGTACGAAGCGGTAGCGGCGATCGCCGCGGACGTCGGCGAGGTTCTCGGGATTGCCGGCGTAGGTGAGCAGGTCCAGGTTGACGACCTCCCAGCTCGGGCGGACCTCCAGGACGCGCCGCACCAGGTTCGATCCGATGAAGCCGGCCCCCCCGGTGATCAGGGCTCGCCTCACGGACCGTCCCCGGCCATCTCCCCCTCGACCTTGTTGGCCCCGGTGCGGGCCACCAGCTGGTTCGCGTGCAGGAGCGACTCGAAGGTGCCGGCGTCCGTCCACCAGCCGTCGAGGACGTCGAAGCGCATGCGCCCCGCCTCGATGTAGTGGTTGTTGACGTCCGTGATCTCCAGCTCCCCCCGCGCCGAGGGCACGAGATCCCGGATGAAGCGCCAGACCTCGGAGTCGTAGAAGTAGATCCCGATCACCGCGTACGGGGACCTGGGACGGGACGGCTTCTCCTCGATCCGGACGACCCGCTCGCCGTCGATCTCGGGCACACCGAACCGCTGCGGATCCGGGACCTCCTTGAGGAGGATCCGGGCGCCCCCCCCCTGCTCCTCGAAGGCCTTGCGGGCGGCGATGATGTTCCCCTCGATGATGTTGTCGCCCAGGACCACGCACACGTCGTCCTCGTCGGCGAAGTACTCCGCCAGGCGGAGGGCGTCCGCGATCCCCCCCTCCCCCTCCTGGTAGGCGTAGTGGATGTGCTGCAGCCCGAACTCCGACCCGTTTCCGAGGAGCCGCAGGAAGTCGCCGGCGCTGGTGCCGCCGGTGACCACCATCAGGTCGTCGATCCCCGCGTTGATCAGCGTCTGGATCGGGTAGTGGATCATCGGCCGGTCCCACACCGGCAGCAGGTGCTTGTTCGTGACCTTCGTGAGGGGATGGAGCCGCTGGCCGAGGCCGCCGGCGAGGATGACGCCTTTCATGGAGTGCTCCGGTTGCTGTGGGCTGGGTCCGCGACCGGGGCATTCTACCAGCGGCGGGATCGGTGTCAACCGGGACGTCCCCGCCTTGACAGTCTCCCGCGCCATGCCTAGTGTCCCGGGTCAGAAGCCCGTCCTCGATTCCGGCGAGGTATCCGCGGTGCTGGCAAGGCGCTTCAACGACGGCATACCGGGAGCATTCGGAGGAGAAGCAACGCGGCCAGCGCCGTGGAGACCCGGCGAAACAGGCAACGGACTTCTGACCCGGGACACTAACCTCCCCGGTGCACACCCGCCTTGCCCGGAGCGATCATGAAGATCGGACTGTTCGGCTTCCCCGGCGTGGGGAAGACCACCCTGTTCAACGCCCTCACCGGCGCCGAGACCCCGACCGCGGGCGCCCGCCGGGAGACGCACCTGGGCGTGGCCCGGGTGCCCGACGAACGGCTCCTCCGCCTCTCGGAGCTGTTCCATCCCCGCAAGACCACCCACGCCACGGTGGACTTCGTCGACCTGGTCGGTTTCCAGCGGGAGGACGCCGCCTCGTCCTTCGACGCCGAGGCGCTGCGGACCGCCGATGCCCTGGCACACGTGATCCGCGCCTTCGAGGGGGAGATCCCTCACTCGGAGGGCTCCATCGCCCCCGCCCGGGACGCCGCCACCATGGAGACCGAGCTGATCCTGGCGGATCACTCGGTCCTGGAGCGGCGGCAGGAGCGGCTGGCCGCGGTGGCCGCGAAGAAGGGGCCGCGCTCCGACGAGGCGACGGAGCTGCCCCTGGTCGAGCGCTGCCTGGAGCATCTGTCGGGCGACCAGCCGCTGCGGACCCTCGAGCTGGCGGAGGACGAGGAGAAGCGGCTGCGAGGCTACGGGCTGCTCTCCTCCCGGCCGCTGCTCCTCGTCGTGAACGTCGGCGAGGACCAGGTCGACGCCATCGGGGATCCGGCCGCCCGGTTCGGCCTGGAGGCCTTCGCGGCACGTCCCCACGTGGCGGTGTGCGCGGCGTCCGCGCAGATCGAGATGGAGATCGCCCGCCTGCCGACCGAGGACGTCCCCGCCTTCATGGAGGACCTGGGGATCTCGGAGCCGGCGGCGAACCGCGTGATCCGCTCCGCCTACGACCTGCTGGGCCTGGAGTCGTTCTTCACGGTGGGCGAGGACGAGTGCCGCGCCTGGACGATCCGGAAGGGGACCACCGCGCGCAGGGCGGCGGGGGTGATCCACTCGGACCTCGAGCGGGGCTTCATCCGCGCCGAGGTCGTCGACTACGGCGACCTCGTGGAGCTGGGGACGATGGCGAAGGCCCGGGAGAAGGGGGTCCTGCGCCTGGAGGGGAAGGACTACCCCGTGCAGGACGGCCAGATCCTGCACGTCCGCTTCAACGTCTGATCGCCCCGCCCGCGGCGCGCTCGAGGCGCTCGATCACCCCGGGCAGGTGGAGGCGCGACTCGGGCCGGTCGGGTTCCAGCTCGATCGCCCGGCGCAGCGCGTCGGCGGCCTCCGACGGCCGCCCCGAGGCCTCCAGCGCCAGCCCCAGCTCGACCTGCGCGTCGAAGTCCGCGGGCGAGAGATCCGCGGCGGCCTGGAGCTGCACGACGGCCTCGCCGGGCCGACCCAACCGGCGAAGCAGCCCGCCGAGGTTGTAGCGGGCCTCCGCCGAGTCCGGAGCGAGGTCGAGGCAGGCCCGGTAGACCGGCACCGCCTCCTCCCCCCGCCCCGACGCCACCAGGAGCCCTCCCAGGAGGAACAGGTCCGCCGGATCCTCGCCGGTCTGCCGCAGCTTGCGGCGCTGGGCATCGATCGCCGCCTCCATGTGGCCGCGGGCCAGCAGCAGCTCCACGAGGTCCGCGTGCAGCTCCCGGCGGGCCGGGTCCGTGCGGATCGCCGCCTCGATGTCGTCCCGCGCGGCCGCCTCCTCCCCCGCCAGCAGGTGGCCCCAGGCCATCCCCAGCTTCACCTCGGCCACCGGGAGCAGTCCCCACCGGTCCGCCAGGCGGAAGTGCTCCAGGCTGCGGCGCGCCGCCACCCGGTGGGATTCCGGGTAGCGCTTTCCCGCGAAGGCCCCGCTGAGCACATCGGATCGGGCCGCCACGGTCCGCTCGAGGTAGTGGCGGCCGCGGAGCCGGTGCCACTGCACGAAGCCGCTGTGCGCCGTCAGGGCGATCCAGCCGAGGCCGAGGGCGAGCGCCAGCCATCCCGCCGGCCGCATCCGGCCGCCGCTCCGCAGCCGCAGGCCCTGGACCGCCGTGTCCCGCCCGCGCACGAGGCGCAGCAGCGTCACCACGAGGAACGCCGTGATCCCGCCGAGCCCCACCGAGAGCAGCAGGGGCGGGCCGTCGTAGAGCCCGCGGTAGGCCAGCACGGTACCGAGGCAGACCGCGAGCGCCAGCAGCTCCTCCCCCAGGATCAGATCGTAGCCCCGCTCCCGCCGGGGCACCGGCGGACGGCCGCGCCTCAGGGACGGCCGGCGGAACGCGAACCGGAGGGCGTCCTTCGGGCAGACGCTCACGCAGTCCAGGCACTTCATGCAGCCCGGGTCGACCACCATCCCGTAGCGCCGGACCTCCTCGTGGACCCGCACGTTCGAGGTGCAGGTCGCCGTGCAATGGGCGCAACCCTCGCAGGACTCGTTGACGACGATCGTCCCCGCGGCCAGCCGTCCCGTCCCCGCGAACAGCGCACCGTAGGGGCAGCCGTACGTGCAGAACCCCTTGGCGCCGAGAAAGTAGACCGCGGCAAAGCCGCAGACGAGGAACGTCAGGGCTGCGTAGAGCGGGCCGGGGAACGTGTCCCAGAACCCGGCGGTGACCAGGTGGTTCGTGAAGCCCGGAAACGGCGGCGCGCCGGGCAGCAGGAGCCGGCGGAGGCCGGGCCAGGCGAACATGTAGAAGGCCAGCCCCACCGGGACGAGCAGCAGCAACCGTGAGCGGAACGGCCGCGGCCGGATGCCGATCTTCCTGAGGATCCAGCCGCAGAGGTCCTGCAGCGCCACCAGGTGGCATCCCCAGCCGCAGAAGAAGCGGCCGAAGACGAGCGTGGCCGCCAGGGCCGCCAGGAGGAACAGGAAGCCGGCGTTCACGTAGCCCAGCTCCAGGGTGTACATCGCCTCGGAGGGCTCCACCGGGGAGAGGGTGCGCCGCGCCACCAGGAAGTGGGTCACGTGCGCCGCGATCAGGACGTGGATCCCGATCAGCACGGCCGCCCGGCGCGGTCCGTTGCGGGACCTGCGGATCCCGGACGCCTTCCCCTGCCCGATCACGGGCAGGTCCCGGCCGGCGGGGTCGGCAATCCCCTCCCGGCCGCGCGTCTTCCGAGAGGCCCCTCCGCGGCTCAAGGGCAGGCGATGGCGGCCCGCGGACTCCCGGCGGAGTCCACACCCAGGTCCCAGGACACTCCGGAGCAGCCGTTCACCGCACGCACCAGGTAGCGGTAGAGCCCCCCGGGGGGCGGGACGTCCATGTCGGAGAGCGTCGGCACCCCGGGGTCCGGCAGCGTCAGGCAGGCCGCGCCGGTCTCGAAGTCCCCGCTCTCGGTCCGCAGCACCTCGTAGAGGACCGCCGCCCCTCCCGGCACGGCCGGCGGCATCCAGTCCAGGACCGTCCCGGAGGGGCCGCCGGGCGCCAGCTGCAGCCCGGCGACCTCGCCCGGCGCCGCCCAGACCTGGTCGTCCCCGTCGTCGCAGTCGCACTCGGCGACGCCGTCCCCGTCGGCGTCGATGCCGTCGGCGCAGATGGCGTCGGTGCAGCAGTCCAGGTCGCCGCAGTCCGCGAGGCCGTCACAGTCCTCGTCCACGCCGTCGTCGCAGATCGACTCGGACCCGGGCGGTGCCCCGCAGTCCAGGGCGCAGGCGCAGGAATCCTCGAGGGGATCGCACAGCCCGTCGCCGCAGCAGACGTCCTGGGTCGAGGCGCCGCACTCGAAGGCGCCGGCGCTGCAGCGCAGGTCGGTGCAGGCGACCGGGTTCGTGCCGTCGCCGTCCCCGCAGCAGAAGCGGTTTCCGGGGTTGCCGCTCTGCTGCCCGTTGCAGTCCTCGGGACAGGACACGCAGTCCTCGCCGATCCCCGGCTCGCAGGTCCCGTCACCGCAGATCTGCGGGCCGGGCACCTGGACCAGGCAGTCCGCGCAGGCGTCGCAGCTCTCCCCCGCCTCGCACAGGCCGTTCCCGTTGCAGGTGTTCGGCGCCAGCGCCTGGCCGCTGAACTCGGCCGGGGTGCCGGGCAGGAAGAAACCCAGGGTGATGTCCGTCGCCAGCGGGGCGACGTCGGCCTCGAAGCGGAAGTTGTAGAGCGTCCCCCAGCGCAGCGCGTTCGCGTCGGGGTTGAGGTCGTAGGATTCCGTCGACCAGACGAGGGCGTCCCCCGCCGCGTCCGAGACCACCTCGCCGGCCCAGTCGGTGCCGTCGTAGGGCTCCCCGGAATGGTAGTCCACGTCGTGGAAGCCGATGTTCCGGACCTGCGCCGCCGCCGGCAGCGGGATCCGGACCGAGCCGACCGCCCGGCGGGAGTTCATGTTGTGGATCGCGTACTCGTAGTTCCAGAACCCGTCACCCAGGTCTGTGACCTTCGCGAAGACCGTGTACTGCCCCTCCCCGGGGATCTTGAACGTGAACCCCTTCGCCGTCGGCTCGGCGTCCCCCCAGGCGAAGACCGCCGGGCTCTGCTGCACGGTGGTCCCGGTCACCGCGACGTCGTAGACGCCGCCGGAGCCGGACACCGAGACCGGGCGGTAGGAGGCGTTGTTGTTGCTGTTCCCCGCCGCCGCGTCGTCGGCGGAGACGTACTGGCCCTCGACGAAGTAGAGGGCGCCGGGGTTCAGGGTGGGGTCCAGGTCGACGTTGTGGACCTGCAGCCGCTTGTAGATCGCGTCCCCGGTCTGGTCGATGGTGGTGAACGGGAACGGGAACTCGCCGGTGGTGGGGTCCACCTCCGAGCGCGGGCCGAGCCGGGCCTGCGAGCCGTTCAGGCCCGAGGAGTACGGATCGGAGCAGTTGACCCCGAGGTGGTCGCCGTCGGACGCGACGCACCCGCTCGAGCAGAAGCTCTGCGACAGGGCGAAGAAGCCGTGCTTGAGCCAGCTCTGGCCGATCTGCTCGAAGCGGCCGTCCCGGAGCCGGTACATGTTCTGGGCGATGACCGGGTGCGCGCTGGTCTCCGCGATCCAGTCCGCCCAGCAGGTGCCGATGTTGCAGGAGACCGTCCCCACCGAGTAGGCCGAGATGTCCCCGACGGTGCCGAAGCGCTCGACGGCGGACAGGTCTCCCACGATCAGGTCGGGAGCCTCGCCGGGCACGTCGCAGACGTTGGCGTCCTGGGCCTGCGGCGCGGACAACGTGAGCGACATCAAGAGGATGCTGAGGGCGAGCAGGCGCACGAGGGCTTTGTTCATTCGCTTATGTTTTCTCCCGACGAGCCGAAGAGGGGTCTTGTTATACGGCGACGCGGCCTCCGGATCAACCCTCCTCCGTGCCCCTTGACAAATCTGCTCGAAAAGGTATAACGGTGGCGACTTTTCGAGCAATGTGTTCACGAGATGGGCAGGTGGTTCCATGGGGGCATCGGTCCGGGAGGTCGGGCCGGGGACCCGTTGGATCCACCTCCGCGACGAAAGGAGGATGTGGCACAAACCGTAACCGTTCCTGACAACACAGCATCATCATTCTGAAGGGGGTAGGAATGAAGAGCTTCCGACGTACCATGCTTGTTGGGCTGTGCCT
>JASFRI010000222.1:0-6923 GCA_050115015.1 Acidobacteriota bacterium | reverse complement strand
TGCGATCAGGATCGCGGCGGGAGCCAGGCGGTCCCGCAGCTCCAGCAGCCGGCTCACGAATGCGGTTGCGTCCCGGATGTGGAGGTAGGGGACGGCGGATCGGCCGCGACCGGCAACGATGCGGTTCCCGATGCCCGGGGAAAGCCACTTCTCCATGAAGCGGTACACTGGCTCGTACTCGCACCAGTCGGAGAACAGCGCCGCGAAACGGATGACCCAGCTCCGGAATCCACCGTCGAATTCCCGGATCATCTCCTCGCCGGCTCGCTTGCTGCGGGCGTAGGGCGTATCACCGTCGGGGGGCGAGTCCTCGTCGAGGCGGGACCCCTCGGGGGGAAACGCGCAGGCGGCCAGGGAGCTGGAGAAGATGAAGTCGCGGATACCCAGGTCCCTCGAGGCCTCGAGGACGTTGCGGGTCCCGACGACGTTGGTCCGTTCGTACTCCGGATCGGGCTCGCCGGTGAAGTCGTAGTACCCGGCCAGGTGCACGACGGTCGAGGCGCCTCCCGCCCCCTCCACCCGCCGGAAGGCGGCGCGCAGCTCGTCTCGTACCGCGATGTCGACCGGGATCCACCGGGCCCTGGCGGGCAGCGCCAGTCCGCGGAGGCGCGGGGAGCCGCGGGAGAGCGCCCAGATCGTGTGGTCGGACTGCAGCGCCTCGACCAGGTGTCGGCCGACGAACCCCGTGGCGCCGGTGATGATCATCCCGGGACCGGCCATGCGAGCCCCTCCCAGGCAACGTCGGTTCCAGCTTACCGCGTCTCTCACGGGCTCCGAAGCCCGCTGGAGGGCTGACCCGACCCGGCGGGGAACTTGAAGGTCCCGGAAGAGCGAAATCGAATCGGCCCAGGTCTAATCGAGTGAACGGCTTACGGCGGGCCGGCCGGATTCAGGGTTGCGGGGGGATGGTGTCCTCGTAGTGGACGACGGCGTAGCGCGGGCGGTTCGCGTCGCCGGAGTGCAGGTCCTTGACCTTGACCTGGACCCCGCGGCGCTTCACCCAGTCGTCGAATCCCTGGTCCTGGCGGACGACCATCACACATCCGGTCAACGCGGGGCCGAAGTCGAGATCCACGGCCTCGCAATCCGCGTTCAGCCCCACGTTCCCCTCCCCCCAGCCTCTTCTGGCAACGGCAAGTTCCTGCTCCTTGACGATGATCGCGTCGCTGATCACGTCCTTCATCGTGGTGGCCGGGATCTTGTTCATCACGATGATGGTGTTGACCTCGGTCCGTGCTCCCGCGGACGGCTCGAGCGTCGGCTTGCCCTGTGCGGCGCGCTTGTCCGCGTATGGCTTCTTCGTCGCGTATGCTCCCCCGGTCGCGGCCGCGCAGCCGCACTCGGGAGCCGCCGGGTTGACCTTGTACTTGCAGGCCCTCCAGTTGCCCGAGTTCGTCTGGTGTGACTTGGTGGGATGCTTGCAGGCGCTGCAGATCTCGCCCTCCAGGCCGGAACGGTGGTGGCTCTGGGTGCGGAACTTCGCCTCGTTCACGTTCTTCCGGGCCTTGGCGAGGATCTCCGGGGGGTAGGAGAGCCAGTACCCCTTCCAGAGCCAGGCCTTCCACTCCTCCCGGCTGAGCTCGTCCCACAGCCTCTTCGCCTCCTGCGCGACCTTGGCCTCCTTCTTGGTCTCCGTGTAGAGGTGCTTCTTGGCGAAGTTGTTCTCGAAGGTGATGACGTAGGTCTTCTTGTTCTTCGCCGTGATCATCCATTCCATGGTCCCCGGCGCGACGCGGGTCTCCCGCTCCGTCCCGGTGGAATCGGTGTACTTCTCGTAGAGGATGAGGGTGCCGGCATCGTCCATGGGATGATCCTCGATGGCGCGGGCGATCCGCGCGATCCGGAGCCAGGGGAACCTGATGTCCGGGAAGAGCACCATGATCTTCAGCGACGGGGACCCCGCGATTATGGCCAACTCCCGGTCGGGGCTCAAGCCCCCGACGGCTCCGGAGGGAGATGGCCCGGACGGGATACACCGTGGCAGCCCTCCCGCGCGGGCGGTAGATTCCCTGTGCGTCCATCGGGCGCGGGAGATTCCGGATGAGCATCCGACGGCCCTCTCTAGCTCGCGGGCTGGCAGCCGCCCTGTTGCAATCGGCTCTTGTCGGTCCGGCCGCGGCCCAGACCCCGCTGCAGATCTACGGCGCCTGGCACTGCGGCGACGACTACTGCACGTGGGCGGCCGAGAGGGAGATGGGGGATTTCGACACCCGCAACCGCTGGCTCATCGACCGCGGGGACGGGACCCCCTCCGTGAACCTCGTGGTCCTGGCGTTCGTCAACCCGCTGCGGCTCCTGAACCGGACCACGGATGCCGGCACCGTCGACGGCGTTCCCATCGGGATGAGCCAGGAGGTGGTCGACTACTTCCGCGACGCGGGCGTCCGGGTCGCCCTCTCCATCGGCGGCATCACCTACACCGACGACTGGAACACGGCCCTGGCGCAGAATGCGGCGCAGCTCGGACGCAACGCCGCGGAGGTGGCCGGCCGGCTGGACGTGGGGATCGAGATCGACTACGAGGAGAACATGGACCCCGATCTCGCCGGACTGCAGGCCTTCATCGATGCCTACCGTGCGCGGCATCCATACGATCCCACGGGGAGGGTGCCGGCGGCCCGGCTGACCATCGACCTCGCGGCGGGGGACCGCTGGCTGATCCCGCTGACCACGAAGGCGACCACCGACTGGCTCACGGTGGAGAATCCCGTCCTCGACTACGCGAACGCGATGGTGCCGGGCCGGCAGCCGAACAGCGCCCAGGATGCCACCGACAACTGGCAGGAGCACGTGGACGGAAAGCCGCAGTATGATCCGCCGATCCCTCCACTCGCCCCGGCGCGGTTCACCGGGTCCCTCTACCTGGTCGGCCGGAGCGTGATCCCGGAATGCGACGACTTCTTCGGCTCCCTCCAGTACGAGACGCGAGATTTCGCGCAGGGGGTGGCGCCGAACGGCGCAGGCCTGACGCCGGGCTTTCTTGGCTTCATGTTCTGGGCGGGCGGGTGCTCCAGTACCCGCGCGGTGTGCACGGCGCCGCCTGACACCTGCGAGGGCGGCATGGGAGTAGCGTCTCAGTATTTCGACATCCCGGTCCCGATGCCGCCGTTGCGGGAGCCGCCGATCATCGGCGAGCCGTACCTGCGCGAGGTGGTTGCTGCCGGGGACGGGCGGCTGGCTCTGCGATGGGACGACGTGCCGGACGAGGATCTCTACGAGGTCTATCGCGGCGAACTCGCGGGAACCTTCTTCTACGACCACGACACGCCGATCGCCTGCGGCCTGCCGGTGGACACGACGCAGTGGCAGACCGGGACCGACGAGATGACCGCCCAGCCGTCGTACTACTACCTCGTCGTGCCCCGCCGCGGCTACCTGCACGGCTGGGGTGCAGCTTCCTCCGGCGCCCCCCGCCCCCCCTCCACCTCCCCTTGCCCCTGATCCGCCTGATCCGGGTCGGACCGCAGGATCCGTTGCAGCAAATAGGGATATGCAAAAAAGGGGGGTGTCTCAGGCCTTGGAGCCCCCGTTTCACCGCCAGAATGATGCTCCTAACGATCGGAGGGCTGCCGCGGCCTCGAGACGTGGCCCGTCTACCGGCGCACTCTCGGGGTATTCGACGAACAAGAGGCGACCGGAACAAGCAGGAGGTGCAGGCGGCGGGGACCGGTGCGGTCCCTTTCGTGGTGCATCGAGGAGGAGAGGGAACGAAGCAGACGGCACCAAGCCGCCGCAACCCGAAGGGTGTGAGCCGTTTGCGGGAAGTCAGGGTGCGCGGCCGCGGCGTTCCCACGGGTCGGGTCGATGGCCGACCTCGGGCGCCGACCTCCTCGCAAACGGCTCGCGCGCGGGCCGCGGAGTTTTCAGCAGCCTGCCAAGCCCCCGCAGGTCCCCGAAAACCGTTCAAATGGTCTTGACGCAACAAACTTCCCGCGGTCCGACCCGAATGAAGCGACCGGATGAACCCGAATGAAGTGGGGGATTTGCACACAGGGGGGCTTTGGTGGGTGACAAGCCCCTCGTTGGCCCGGGATCGGCCTATCCACAGGTGTTTCCGGGCGGCACGGGGGTTGCTTCCGGTGTAGCTTGACCCCGGTGGAATCGGAGCAGGTATCGCTGCATCTTGGCTGGGGCCCAGGGGGGGGGAAGCCATGAGATTCGGTGCAAGGCCGCTGGTGTTTGCGCTGGTGACGCTGCTGGCGCTGGCCACTGGAGGGACGACGGCCGAGGCCGTCGTCGTCGACATCCCGGCCAGCAAGGACAACACGCTATACGACAACAACTCACCGCTGAGCAACGGTGCCGGCGACCACTTCTTCGCCGGCATCACCCAGAGCCGGAAGATCCGGCGGGGCGTCATCGCCTTCGACGTCGCCGCGGCCATCCCCGCGGGATCCACCATCAACAGCGTCACGCTGACCCTGTACATGTCGCGGACCACCGCCCCGGACGAGACGGTGAACCTCCACCGCCTGCTCGCGGACTGGGGGGAGGGAACATCGCAGGCCACCGGGGAGGAGGGCGGCGGCGCCAGCCCCGCGACGGGCGACGCCACCTGGGAGCACACGTTCTTCGACACCGACTTCTGGATCAGTCCCGGCGGGGACTTCGATGCCATCCCCAGTGCCTCCCAGACCGTCGGGATGGCGCTCGGCTACTACGCGTGGACCGCACCGGACATGATCACGGACGTCCAGGGCTGGCTGGACAGCCCCGGGACGAGCTTCGGCTGGATCCTCATCGGACGGGAGACGGATCGGCGCTCCGCGAAGCGGTTCGACAGCCGGACGAACCCGGTGGTCGCCCAGCGGCCGGTGCTCACGGTCGACTACACGCCCGTCGGGAGTCCTACCGGGTCCTGCTGCACGGGTTCCACCTGCCAGATCGTGAGTGCGGCGGACTGCGCGACACTGGGCGGTGTCTACAACGGCGACGGCACCCCGTGTACACCCAATCCTTGCGTCGAGCCCTCCGGCGCCTGCTGCGCCGACGATGGAACCTGCTCCGAGGCGGACCAGTCCGTGTGCGAGGCCGGGGGAGGCATCTTCCAGGGGGACGGCAGCACCTGCGCCGCCACCGAGTGCCCGATCAACCTGACCCCCTACGTCGACCTGCTGCCGATCCCGCCGCTGGCGATTCCGACGGTCGGCTCGCCGGGGGGCACCGCCACCTACGACATGGCCATCCGGGAGACCCAGCAGAGCTTTCACACCGACCTGCCGCCCACCACGGTCTGGGGCTACGACGACGGCACCGGCACCCGCTATCCGGGCCCCACCTTCTTCAACACGACGGGCCAGCCGATCACGGTCAACTGGCTCAACGACCTTCGGGAGACCGCCACCGGGAACCTGCGGACCGACCACGTCCTGCCCGTGGACACCGCCTGCATCCACGGCGCCGCGAACGACGCCAGGACCGTCACGCACCTGCACGGTGGTCACGTGGAGCAGTTCTCCGACGGCTACCCCGAGTTTACCTGGGACCCGGGGCTCGGCGAGACCTACGACTACCCCAACAACCAGCACGCCTCCACCATCTGGTACCACGACCACGCCTTGGGGATCACCCGGCTGAACGTGATGATGGGCCTGGCGGGCTTCTACGTGATCACCGATGCGGTGGAGCAGGCGTTGAATCTGCCCACCGGCGAGTTCGACGTCGGTTTGGCGATCCAGGACCGCAAGTTCAACCCGGACGGTTCGCTGAACTACCCGGCCACCTGGACCGACCACTGGGTCGGCGACAAGATCGTGGTCAATGGCAAGGTCTGGCCGCGGATGGAGGTGAAGCAGGGCAAGTACCGCTTCCGGATCCTGAACGGATCGAGCTCGCGGTTCTACACCCTGTCGCTGAACCCGCCCACGGGGACGCTGGACTTCACGGTCATCGGCTCCGGGGGCGGTCTGCTGGAGGCTCCGGTCTTCAACCAGCCGACGCTGACGCTGGGCCCCGGAGAGCGCTACGAGGTGATCGTCGACTTCGAGGGGATCCCCGCCGGGCAGAGCGTCTACCTGGAGAACTCCGCCCCGGCGCAGTTCCCGAACGGCACCAACGACATCGTGGACGTGATGCGCTTCGACGTGCTGGCTGAGGCGGGGGACACCGACCCGGTTCCGACGACGCTGCGGACCATCGAGCGGCTGCAGGAGGCCGATGCGGTGATGACCCGGGACTTCCGCCTGAGGAAGGGCGCACCGGACGCGTGCGGCAAGTCGCCGTGGCTGATCAACGACCTCGGGTGGGACGACATCACGGAGTACCCGGAGCTGGACACGGTGGAGATCTGGCGGTTCATCAACGATTCGGGGGTGAGCCATCCGATGCACATGCACCTGGTGTTCTTCCAGGTGCTGGACCGGGACACCTTCACGGTGGGTCTGGGCGGCGAGATCATCCCCGATAACAACCCGCAGCCGCCGCTGCCGCAGGAGACCGGCTGGAAGGACACGGCGGTGGTGGGTCCGGGGGAGATCCTGAGGGTGATCGCGCGGTTCGAGGATTACAAGGGGCGCTACGCCTACCACTGCCACATCCTGGAGCACGAGGACCACGAGATGATGCGGCAGTTCCAGACGGTCCGCTGCGGCGACGCCGAGCTGGACCCGACGGAGGCCTGCGACGACGGCGGCAAGGTTCCGGCGGACGGCTGCTCGGCCGATTGCGAGGACGAGGAGTTCGTGGTCCTCGGCGGCAGCGCCGCCGGCGACGGCGGCGTGTCGGTGGTGGTCGCCGGGCAGACCATCACGGTCAACCCCACCGCCGGCATGACGGCGGCGGAGGTGGCCGCGGCCCTGGCGGCGGCGATCAACGCGGATCCGGGGCTGGCGGCCCTGGGGATCACCGCCCTGACCAGTGACGGGAAGCTCGTGGTGAACGCCCCGGTGGAGGACGTCCTCATCGGCGACGGGGGGATCGTGGAG